>DBXF01000083.1:0-134 GCA_002309295.1 Bacteroidales bacterium UBA1219
CGGGGTTCGCCGCTGCTCTCACCGGTGTAGGACGGGTCGAAGGCCAGTGCCACGAAGCCGCGTTCCGCCATCTTCATAGCGTACAGGCCGCTGCTCTGCTCTTTCACGGCACCGAACGGACCGCTCACGGCGAT
>DBXF01000083.1:225-9364 GCA_002309295.1 Bacteroidales bacterium UBA1219
TGTCCCACTCCTGAGTCAATGTCAATTCTTGATTCATATTGTCCTGTTTTTGTTCTTGATTTTTGTTTCCGCAGGCACACATCAGCAGACTGCATGCGGCGATGATAAATGCTAATTTCTTCATTGTGTATGTGTTTTTTATTGTGTTTTGGTCGCAGCGCTCAAAATTATAGAAAAATTTGGTTCAAAATTATAGAAAAATTGTTTTCTAATTTGTTATATATCATTTTTTTGCAATTTTTTTATTCAATTTTCTTGTAATTTTGAGGCCGTCAGGCCGACCGGATTCAAAATATCAAATAGTTGTCGGCAACGTCCGAATCAGTTCGGCGGTGCGTAGCAGTACGGCGATGATGTTGCTGTAGTGGTTGATGTCGTCGAAGGAGAGGGCGCGGCCTTTGCGGTCCTTGAGCCATTTCTGCGCCGGCTGGTAGCCGCCGATGTAGAACTCCCACGCCTCGGCGGGCACGTTGGCAAAATACTGGCTGCCGTTGATACGCACCTTGTCGCCGTCGTACGAGAGCTGTTCCACCACCATGCTGCCCGGCTCGGGGAACTCCACCGCCGACGCCGGCACGCTGTGCATAAGATGCAGCTCGCGCAACTCGTGGCCCACGCTGCGGTAACACTCGAACTCGGCGCCGTCCTTGGGATAGGGTATGCGCGGGAAATCCACTTTGAGGAACTCCTTGTATTTGGCGCGGTAGGCGGGCGAGTGCAACACACCGTAGATGTAGTCGAAAACCTCCTCCGGCGCGGCCTCGCGACCTATGGCGGCGTTTATCTGCGCCCAAATGCCCTCGTCCAAGTTTGCCCTGCGCTCCGTCTCAAACGAACCCTCCTCGGGATAGAGGTAGAGGGGGAAAACGTAGTTGCCTTCTCTCGTTTGCATTGATACTGCATTCATGTCAGAAACGCAATCTGATGCAACAATATGTTGGAAGTCAAAGGTACTTTGCTGTCTGGAAAGTAATAAAGATATATTTTCTACAAGTGTATTACGTAACACATTATAAAAAGAACGTTTAATCAAGTCTTTATCATAGTAGATGTTTCGTTTGTCAAAAATTCTATAATAATACGGAACAATATTGTCTTTTGAGAAAACGGAATTTTGCATTCTTTTTATCAAAGGATAACTGCTTGAATCAACAACTTTATATTTTTGGATAAAATCTGTTGTTAAATTCCCTGACAGCAAAATTTGCACTCTGTTGGCAAGAACTTCTTTGTCAATGTCTACAAAAATATCATCCCTACCAGACTGAACTCCACTTATATACGATTTCATCAGTCCATCTACTTTAAATCCTTTTTCATACTCTTCTTGAACTCCAAAATCTTTCGGCACAAAGAAAAGTTGTGGTTCTTGCGGATTCAATACATTCCATTCCAAGGAATGAAAATTGTGGTTTTGTAAAAACTCATATTTATACTCACGTGTTCCAAACAAGTCGAAATGTCTAACTTCGGCGGGTGCTTTGCTTTTGCCGGCTTTCTTTACAAAGATATTGATGCTAACGCCCTGCATAATGTCAAACACATTCTCGTCCTTGCTGCCGTCGGGGCAGGTCTCTTTTTTGCGTGTGTTGCCGTGCAGGTCGAGGATATAAATTTTGTCGAACACCCGCATCAGTTCGCTGCGCATCTGGCGGTGGATAAGTCCGTCGATAAACGAGTTGTTGGAGATGTAGGCCACAATGCCTTCGCCGTTGCGTTCCACATAGTATTGCGCCAAGCGGATAAACTTGATATAGTCGTCGGAAAGCGGCTGTATATTGCGTTCGTTGAGGTTTTTCTTGTAGTCGTCGAGCAGTTTGCCAATCCATTCGCCTTTGTTGTTGCTGCTCACGCTATACGGCGGGTTGCCCATCACAATCATCACGGGTGCGGATTTTTTGATATGCGAGGCTTCGTTGGCTTCCTGTGCCAGATAGTTGCCGAAAAGGGTTCCGGCGTCGGCGGGGGCCTCTTCGAGCGAGTTGGTGAGGAACACGCGCAGACGCTGTTGTGCGGGGATGCCTATCTCCATGTCGAGTTTCAGGTGTGCAATGGTGTAGGGTGCCATCATCAGCTCGAAACCGTGGAGTCGCGGCAGCAGATGTTCGGGCACGTAGGTGGCCCAGGCGCCCATCTGTCCCCCGAGGTCGCGTTTTATCTGCCGTACCGTTTCGGCAAGGAAAGTGCCTGTGCCTGTGGCGGGGTCGAGCACCTGCACACGGTGTTTCAGCACTTTTTGTTTGCGGTGCTTGGGGTCTTGTTCCACCTCCTGTTGCACCTCCACCTTGGCGGTGTCGGCCAGTCCCATGGGCAGTCCGAAATCGCTGCGCAGTATGTCGTCAACGGCGCACACTATAAATTCCACCACGGGCTGGGGTGTGTAGTAAACGCCGCATTGTTTCTTGGCGGCGGGGTCGTATTGGAAAAGGAAATCCTCGTAGAAATGGAGCATGGGGTCGGTCTGCTGTGTGTTTTTGCCGAAACCCTGCATAATTCTGGCCATGTCCGTTGCCGCAAAGGCGCTTACAAGGTCGTCCACAATCCAAGCTATGCGTTCGTCGAGGTCGTAGCCTGCAATCTGCTGGAACACTTTGCGCAGGAAGGGGTTACTTTTTGGGATGAGGTTGGCGGCTTCGGAGCGTGTGAAATCTTCGGGAGTTTCGTCGTGCAGACGTGCGGCGAACATGCCGTAGGCGATGGTCTGTGCGTAGATGTCGGCGAAGGTCTTTGGCGAGATGTCGTGGATAAGCACCTGGCGGAAGGCTTCCATATATCCCCGCAGTTCGGTGGGGTTGTCGCCGTCTTGGATAAGTGCCTGCTCGATGATGTCGCGCAGCAGACGTGCCTTGCCGGCCATTAGCTGTGCCAGACGGCTGGCGGAGGTGATGCGTTGTATCTGCGACGAGCGTATGTGGTCCATCAGTAGGATGAAACGGTCGGGGTCGGAGAGACGTATGCGGTTGCCCTGAATCTCGGCCAGTCGCACCGACTGTTGCCACTCGCCGTGTTCGTAGAGGTGGAAATCGAGGTAGTCGGTGAAGATAATGGTGTCGAGCGAGGCTTTGTAGCGGTCGAACTGCTCTTTGTTTTTCTTGCGTCCGTCGAGGTCGCCGTCTTCGAGGTCCTTGGCTTCGATATAGGCCACGGCCATCTCTTTGCGCAGAAGGGTGATGTCGGGCGCGCCGCAGTCGATATGGCTCTGCTCGTTGATGACGATGAGGCCTGTGCAATCCTGCAAAAGACGTTGCAGGGCGGGGCGGAACGAGTGCTCGGTGGTGATGCCGGTCTGGTAAAGTCTGTCGATTTCCTTGATATAGACGGAGATATGTTCTGTCATAGGGCTGTTTTTACTGATGAATGGTAACCTTTAGTAACGTCGAAAGGCGTGGATTATTGCACCACTAATGCAAAATCACCATAAATGATGAGTATCGAGAAACCGTCTTTACAAAAAAAGCGCCGCCTTGCAAGGCGGCGCTGTACTGTGGTAACCTTATTCTGCTAGAAAGTGTATCCCAATCCTACAAAGAAACCAGCGCTTTTGGTCTTAATGTTGTCGTTGGAGTTCAAGTCCATCAAGCCGAAGCGGTAGCCGCCGAAGAGACGGAACACATCGTACTGGAACTGAAGTCCGAATGCGGCAGCGATGTCGAAACGGTTGTTTTCGCTGTCGTCGCCGTACATGTCGTAATCTTTCTCCGAGGTGCTGGAGCTACCAAGCACGGTGGTGGTTGTGGTAACGTGGGTGTTGCCATATACGGCAAGGCTGAAAGTCGGGCCTACGAAAGCCGAAATTTTGGCGCTGCTACCGAGCGGGAAACTGTAGTTGAACAGCAGAGGCACATCCAACAATATCTGTGTGGTTTTAATCTTGTCGTTGGCGCTTACCACGATGAGGTCGTTGCTACCGGTCTGGGTCTTGAAGTTGAAGCGTCCCTGCAGTCCGAAAGCCACACCGAAATTCTTGGCAAAACCATAGTTGTAGGTAAAACCTGCAAAAAAGCCGTTCAAATCGGAAGACGAGGTGTTTGTCGTGTTTCCGACGGTGACCTTCGAGGTATATGTTACGGGAGCATAACCGATGTTGACGCCCAGCTGGGCCTTAGCTGTGCCTGCGAGGAGCATTGCAGCTGCACAGGCGATGATTGCAATTGTTTTCTTCATAACTGTTGAGTTTTAAATGTTTATAATGTTTTATAAAAATTGTTTCTCATCTGCAAAAATACGTTTTTTTTTAGATTTGACAAAGAGTACCGGAAAAAATGCGACTTACTGGGATGAAAGTATCAGGCCATTTTTGCGGTGGTCTCGCGGATTATGCGTGCCATTTCGTCGGGCGATTTGTCGAAGTCGCGGATAATCCACTCGCGTAGGATGCCGTAGAGCGAGAAAGAGAACATGGCAGTGCGGTAAACTTGTTCGGGGTGGGCGATATGATGGTCGTGCAGCGTGGCGGTGAACGAATCGGCCAATTCCTTCATCAACCCGCGACGGTAGAGTATCCGCAGGGTGTCGCGTATCTCGTAGTTGTACTGGAACCATGCCTCGGCGTTGTCGATAACCCAGTCGTTGTACCCCTCCAAACCGTGTCGTTCGCAATAAAGTTGCCACAGACGCACCATGTGATAGGTTACAGCCTCGCTCTTGGAGTGGAAAGCACGGAACCACGATGCACGGTGATATCCGCTGGCGTCGCAAATCTGCTTCACCTGTATCTTGTCGAGCGGCCATTGCTCCAGCAGTTTCATCACTGCCCCTGCCATGCAGTCTTTCAAAAATTCGGAAGTGTTGTCAGCCTTAGTCATTTATTGGTTGTGGTTTTAGTGCTTTATGTCATTTTTTTCTTTTGTAAATATGTAAACGGCCAATGTCGGAAGTATGACCAATAGCCATAACACCACTTCCACCAATGCGTACGACCCGAAATAGTCGACCAATGTCTGGAATTTCAGTACTCCATCCACCAAAAAGACCAGAAGTCCGAACCAGCAAAGGAAAAATATTGCTGCAAACTTGATTTTCCGCTTTTTCAGTTTCATACTCATGTAAAATTGGGTTGGGAAATTACTCTTCTCACCTTATAAAGTTCATTCCCTGCCAATCCTCGCGTTTGGGGAGGTCGGCGTTGCCGGAATGTGTCTTTTTCAGCAGCCAAGCCATGTTGTCGGCCATTGTGCGCATTGTCTGCATGCCTTCGGTGTCGAGTGCGGCCTCGCCTTCGGCTCGGCCGTAAGCAATGTTCCAGTACTGCGATGTTACCACGGGCATGTTGAGCATCTGGAAAGGCATCAGCAGGGTTTGGTACACTGCCGAGGCGCCGCCCCTGCGGCATACGGCCACCGCCGCCGCGGGCTTGTTCTGCATCAGATGGGGAGCGGCGTAGCACAGTCGCTGCACAAGGCTCAACACCGTGCCGTTGGGCTGTCCGTAATACACCGGCGAACCCACTATAATGCCGTCGCAGCCCGACATAAGGTCGATGACGTGGTTGCAGAGGTCGTCGTCGAAAACGCAACGGCCCGTCCCGCGACAATAGTTGCAAGCCACACAGCCGTGTACCGCCTGTCGGCCAACCTGTATCAGCTCTGTCGCTATGCCATTCTTCTCCAGCTGCTTGGCGGCCTCCATCAGGGCGAGGTGCGTGTTGCCACTCTCTCGTGGGCTTCCGTTGATAAGAAGCACTTTCATATTGCGTGAATGTGTTAATGTATTATTGTTTGACTCTTGTGCCGCAATCGACCCCAACGGCGAGGCCATCACCACCCCCGCTGCCGCCGTCATTGCCGACTTCTTGATAAATTCTCTTCTATCCATGTATTTTCTATTCGCTGTAATTATGGTCGACAACGACTATTATTTGCATATCAGGTGCCAACGGCTGTAGTTCAACGATGAGGGTACCGACAAGAGCCGCATCGTCTCGGACGGAGATGTCAGGCACCACGTCGACGGAGAGCATGCGGTCGCGCTCGGAGTAGTAAAACCCGTGCACCTGCACGATTTCCTTGTGCTCCGCGAGACGTTTCATGACGGCGCTCTGCAATTCGGCCACAGGCCCACTACCAGTGGCGTTGGCATAGATGCCGACGGTCATAATGATGCCGTAGCGCTCGTACATCATGACAGAGATGCGACGCGTGAGGCCGTGGATATCGTGGGCGCTTATCGTGTCGTCGACACCTATATGCACCGAGCCAATCATCACGTCGGGACCGTAGTTGTGGAGGATAAGGTCAAAAACGCCACGCACACCCTCCTGGGAGGCTACGTCGTGCTTGATCTGCCGCACAAGCTCGGGCGATACCTTCTTGCCCAGCAGTTCGTTGATGGGCGAGGCAAGCATCTCGAAGCCAGCCTTGATGATGAGCAGCGAGATGAGGGCGCCGAGCCAGCCGTCGACAGAGACATTCCACATCAGCATGATGCCCGCCGAAACAAGGGTAGCGAGGGTGATGATGGCGTCGAACAGGGCATCGCTTCCCGAGGCCACCAACGCGTCGCTCTTCAGCTGCTGTCCCTTGCGCTTTACAAAGAGACCCAAAACTATCTTGACGGCGATGGCCACGATGATGACCACCAGCGTCACGGTGGTGTAACTCGGCGCGGTGGGGGCGATAATCTTCTTCACCGACTCGACAAGCGATGTGACACCTGCCGCCAGCACGATGAGGGCTATGATGATGGCGCTGAAATACTCCACGCGGCCGAAGCCGAAGGGGTGCTCGCGGTCGGGCGGACGCTGCGAGAGCTTGGTACCAACGATGGTGATGACGCTTGAGAGGGCGTCGCTGAGGTTGTTGACGGCATCCATCACGATGGCGACGCTGCCGGCAATCAGGCCAACTACGGCCTTGAACGCTGCCAACAGCACATTGGCGCCGATGCCAACCCAACTGGTGCGGATAATCTGTGTTTGACGGTCCATAATGCTCGTTATTTTACATTTTGACAACGCCCGTTGATGAAAAAAATTGTACTTTTCTTGCGTATTTTGAAGAAAAGGCGTATCTTTGCAAAGAGTATTTAGGACGTGAAGAGCGTTTAAGTGTCGGGTAACTAGCACTTTCGCTCTGTTTTTGTATGATTATTGTCTGTTCGTTGTCCGCTTTATAAGCGGACAAAAAGCGGACGAAAAGCGGACAAAAAGCGGACGAACCTCAGTTTTAGACTGGACTCAGTCCGGACTCAAAGGGGATATAAAGTATTCAAAAGGAATTTAAAGTATAAAAAGTGGATTTAAATTAATTAAACATAGGAGACAAATATTATGGCAAAAGCAACAGGATTTGTACTGAAAGGCAGATTGAAGAAACAGGGAATAACAGTCTATCCACTGAATGGAGTGATGATTATGCGTTCGGCGCGGTCGGACGAGCGGCGCAGCAACACGCGCGGCCAGTTCATTCAGCGGCAGCGGATGCGTCACACCACCGCTTTGTGGCAGAAGTTGAAGTGGTGCAAGCCGATGTTCAGCGGCGGCAAGAGTGTCTATGCCCGCTTTGCAACGCTGGCCAACCGCCTGCCGGCGGTGTATGTGCCCTGCAAAGGACCGTTGGATGGAGCCTCGTTCCTGATGCCCGACATTCCGGTGAGCGACGGCAACCTGACGCCGATCAAGCAACGGCTTGGGGATGTGGACGGCTCGATGGCGCTGATTACCAATCTGAAAGCAAGTAATTTGCTTCGCCGCGAGAAATTATATCTCTACACCGCCGAGCAGCGCGTCGAGGGCCGGAAGCCTCAGGTGCTGTTCCGGCCGGTACGTGAGATGGGGTTGGACGAATTTGTCGAGGTGGACGGCTGTTTGGCCCTTGCGGGCGAGGAGTTTTCCGACGAGATGAAAGGCTGGGCGCTGGTGCGTGTGGACGGCGACCGTTGTTCGACGCAGGGCATCGTCACCCACTGCCGCCTCTACGAGCAGTATACCACCGAAGAGGCCCTGCAGCTGGCCGCCGAGAGCTACGGCGGTTTGACTTGATGTCGCAATCAAGACCTAACCCGCTTAGGTCCTCGCGCCACTCTTTTTACCCATTTTCAAAAACATTTGGGACTTGTGAGAGTCTTTTTGGCCGGTTTTAAAATCGATTGGCCGCCCACGCGATGGAGATTTGGTCGATTTGCATTGCTATTTCAATAATCATGAAGTTTTATTGATGTACATTATTTATTGTGTGGATTCATTTTACGGTGACCTTCACACCATCGATTTTCATCTTTTGCATCGCGTCGCCGTAGTATTGAAAAAATTTATCTATGATAGGAGTCAACTCTCCTATATAAACATCTGTCTGTGCATCAACTTTACAATCTAGTGATTTCAATAAGAGAGCATATTCTTTATATACTTGATTACACCACAATATGACTTCATACTCACCCTTTGGCATTGTGAATGTGAATTCACCATACCTGTTTGTCGTGGTGACTGCGAGGATATGATCCGAACCCATAATGTTACCAATAATGGCAAGTTCGGCACCGGAAAATGGCTCCGGGCTATCTAGTTCATCAAAATTCAGGATGATTTTCCCGCTAATCCTTACGCTGTCTGCCACGCTCTGCGCCACGGCACCGAAACTGATGCTGCACAGCAGGGCGAGTGTCAACATTGCTTTCTTCATATTGATTGAAAATAAGAATTACAAAACCATTCCGACCCGACGCTCACCCGCGTATTTTGGGGGAGCAATAATCAGCGAGTTACAAGTATTGCAAAGCATACGGCATTATTGTTTCCTGCTTTCGATTTCTTTCACCAGCTGACGGAGGTAGGTGTCGGACACATTGCCGATTTCGGACTTGTCGTAGATGGACATCAGCGTGATGTTGACATTGCTCTCGGTCTGCTGCACGTTATAGGTGATGACCCTCGCGCCGCCGCTTTTGCCCTTGCCCTTCGAGGTGATGGCCATACGGTGCTTGTAGGTGTTGCCACCCAGCGGGGTGCCGCTGAAAGGGTTGCGCTCCAACTCGTCGAGGAACGTGTTGTAGTCGTCGACAAACGAGCGGTATTTCTTGGCCAGTACTTTGGCTCGACGCTCGAATTCGGGCAGGTAATCGAACGAGACCATTACGCGAAGAGATTTCGTGCGTTCTTGCGGGCTTTGCCTGCATGCAGTTCGTCAAATGCCGTGGTGAG
>DBXF01000024.1:0-3481 GCA_002309295.1 Bacteroidales bacterium UBA1219
CCAACCGATTGGAACAACTACACCATCCGTTACAAGTACGGCACAGCCATGTACATTATCAAATACGAGCGCGGCACCGCATCAGACACCGAAAAGACCGTTATCGACCTTGTTGACGACGGCCAGACGCACGAGGTGATGATACACTAAATTTGGAGTAAACACGAATGACACGAATCTAACGAATTGATTAACTATGAAAAAGTTGGTTTTGTTCATTTCTTTCACCTTGCTGGCTGCCAGTGTTTTGCAGGCACAGCAGTCCGATTCGCTTTGTGAGGCGAGAATCGAAAAAATGTCAAGGGTGATATCCAACGACAGTATGAGAATTTTCACAAACAAGTGTAAAATTTCAAGAAAACTGAAACGCGCCCTGAAAAAAGAGTTGAAAAAACAAGAACTTTGGGATTTTTGGGAATGTGGCTTTCTACGATTTGCCAATCCCGGTGCCCCATACAGAAGCACTGATGTCGTAATTAATCCTTTTTTAACCAATAGGCAGCTTGTTTTCGGCGGTAAGATGAAAGGCTATTCTTTTATAGTTTACTACAAAGGTGGTCGTGGCAAATCCTTGATTCTGGCTTTTTTTGACAATAAATCATCCGAAATAACACTGTTTTACCCTTCCAGAGTCCATGATTACACCGAACTGAAACAGGCTTTAAGCGATGGAAAAGTAGAATGTTTTTGAGAACCTTGTACAACCCCAAATCTTTCCATTGCCAATAGGTCACTTTTTCAAAAACTTTCATCTGTCAATGGAAAGATTTTTCATTTTTTTCTATTGCCAATGGAAACTTTTTTGTATATTTGCATCGTAAAACAATACCGATATGATAACAAAACAGTCTCTATTACAGATAGTTTACGAGCAAAATAGAGTAAAAACAGATGTGACAATACCACGTCGAATAGACCCGAAATTGCTCTTATGTCCAGAGGTGCTGATAATAACAGGCGTCCGCCGCTGCGGAAAATCTACACTTTTGCGACAGATACAGCAACGTAGTGCAGATAGGGATTATTATATAAATTTCGATGACGAGCGTTTGATCAACTTCACTGTCGAGGATTTTCAGACACTCAACGAAGTGTTCTTCTCCGAATTCGGTGAGCAGCACACCTATTATTTCGATGAAATTCAAAATGTTCCGGGTTGGGAACGTTTTGTGGACAGATTGTACACAACGGGCAACAAGGTATATGTCACCGGCAGCAACGCCAAACTGCTGAGCCGTGAGTTGGGTACTCTTTTAACCGGAAGGCACGTAACCATGGAACTCTATCCGTTTTCTTTCCATGAATTCATGTCTTATCGTGGATACGAATACGACAGAAAGGATTTCCACACCACTGCAGGACGTTCGCGGCTGGGCAAACACTTTGCCGAATACCTTCGTGACGGCGGCTTTCCCCAATACCTGAACAACGGTAGCGACATTTTTCTCAAATCACTTTATACCGACATCGTTTTTCGCGATGTTATAGTCCGCAACGGGATAACATCAGAGGCGGCTCTGCGCGAAATGCTTTATTATCTGGCCAGCAACGTAACCCACGTATTTTCATACAATTCCGTTGCCAACAAGATAGGGATAAAAAGTGTGGACACGGTCAACAACTGGATATCATTCCTGGAACAGACCTATATGGTCAGGGTTTTGAACAAATACGACTCAAAAGTAGGCGTGCAAATCCGCAGTCCAAAAAAAATGTACTTCATCGACAATGCGCTTGCACAGCAAGTTGGCTTCAACCTGAGCGGGAACAAAGGCCCTTGGCTCGAAAACGCTGTCGCCGTGGAACTTCAGAGACGCAACTCGGATTTCTACTACCACAGCAACGGACACGAGTGCAACTTTATTTTAAGAAATGGTTTCGCGGTAACACAGGCCATACAGGTAGCATTGTCTTTGGACGACGAGGATACACGCAAAAGGGAAATAGACGGAGTTCTCTCGGCAATGGAAGCATATAATTTGAAAGAAGGACTGATAATAACATTCGACACTCGTGCCACCATCACTCCCTCCCCCGACAAAACCATTGAAGTTATGCCTTGCTGGCAGTGGATGCTTGAACAATAATTTTTTCACCAAAACAATAAACCCATGAAACGCCTACTGTTGTTCATTTCTTTCACTTTGCTGGCAGCCAGTGTTTTGCAGGCACAGCAAACCGATTCGCTTTGTGGGGCGAGAATAGAAAAAATGTCAAGGGTGATATCCAACGACAGTATGAAAATTTTTACAAACAAGTGTAAAATTCCAAGAAAACTGAAACGCGCCCTGAAAAGAGAGTTGAAAATAAAAGAACATTGGGATTTCTGGGAAGATGGCTTTCTACGATTTGCCAATCCGGGCAAACCATATAATATGGGGTGTCTTAAAAATCCTCTATTACCCGACAGGCAGTTTATTTTCGGCGGTAAGATGAAAGGCTATTCTTTTATAGTTTACTACAAAGGCGGACTTAAAAATTTCTTGGTTCTGGCTTTTTTTGACAATAAATCATCCGAGATAACACTTTTTCACCCTTTTAGAGTCCATGATTACACCGAACTGAAACAGGCTTTAAGCGATGGAAAAGTAAGATGTTTTTAATTGGATAAACTATTGATAATCAACAATCCTAAATAGGTTAGTTCTCTTTTTTCTTAATGAAAAGCACCTGCAGAATAAGGATAAGCAAGTAGGTTATTATTGTGTTGATAATGGTAAGTAGCAGTACCGACAGAATTTCACTGAAATTGAAAGCTTCGAGCATAAGATAGGCGAAACAGTATATGGCAGTGAGTATTAGCGTGTAGAACGAAAATTGCTTGATGCTTACCGAGCGAATCGAAGGGGATTCGACCTCTTTGTCGTTTTGTGTTATCATGCGGTCGGCAAACATAATCCTCATAAAGCCGATAAGTGTGGCTGCAAAGGTATGGAAACCAAGGGTGTTTGAAAAAATATCGACGCACAGTCCCGACAAAAAGGCAAGGAAAAGCAAAAGCAGTTTGTTGGTGTTGGTTGGGAGCATCAAAATGAACAGTATGTAAACCACAGGCACAACGCCCACGCCCAGATAAACGTTGTTCAATACCAGAACCTGAAAGGCAATGAGTAGCACGAAACGTAGTATATTATTGATTATCAGCTTGCTGTTCATCGTTTTCTTCCATTTTTTTGTTTAAAATCTGCTGTTCTTGGTAGAAACTGTTGTTTATTACATACACATAGTCGATTTTGTTGAAATCGGTGGCAAAGCGTATTTTCACGGTATAGAAACCGTCGCCGGAGTTTTGCGAGGCGCTTTCTACAAATCCCACCATAATGCCTTCGGGGAACTCCTGCGAGTATCCGCTGGTTATGATGGTGTCGTTTTTGTATAGCTTATGAGTGGTAGGTATGTCGGTAAGTGTGCCGTAGCGGAAGTCCTTGCCGTTCCAGGTAAGGGAGCCGGAAATACCTGTGCGTTTCACCTTTACGCTGTT
>DBXF01000024.1:3622-4962 GCA_002309295.1 Bacteroidales bacterium UBA1219
GAGTTTTTGATAATCTGTGCCTCGATATAGCTGTATTGACGTTTGTAAACGGTGTCGTTCACCTCGAACTCCTTTTTGTCGTAGCGGATGTACGAGCTTGCCAGCTGTTCGCGTAGGCGGGCGTTCTCGCTAACCAGCTGACGGTTGGTCTCGGCCAGCTTGAAATAGCCCGACACCGACGACACGGCACTGTAGCAGCGTCCCGAAATGGCATTACCCCACGTGATAAGCTTCGAGCTTTGGTAGTAGCTGTTCTGGACAATAAGTATTATGGCTATTGCCTCCAGCAGCAAGAACAAAAACACGTAGCTGTACCTTTTTAAAAATATCAAGAGGTTACTCATTTCCCGTTCAGAAAGTTGTTTACAATGGTTTCCGTTTCGTTGATGGCGGTCTCAAGGTCGTCGTTAACCACCACTACATCTAGCTGGTTGCTATATTGAAGTTCCATTTCCGCCCGCTCGATACGTTTACGCAGGCTCTCCTCGGTTTCGGTGTTGCGGTTGCGCAGGCGCTGTTCCAAAACCTCTATCGACGGCGGCTGTATGAACACCGACAGGGCTTTGTCGCCGAAAATCTTTTTCAGGCTTACACCGCCCAACACGTCCACGTCGAAAATCACCACATTGCCTTTCTGCCAGATACGTTCTATCTCCGATTTCAGCGTGCCGTAGCAGGTGCCTTGGTAAACCTCCACCCATTCCACGAACTTGTCTTCGGCAACCCGTTGTTTGAAATCCTCTTCGGTAAGGAAATAGTAGTCTTTCCCGTCCTGCTCGCCTTGGCGCGGCTTGCGGCTAGTGGCCGAAATGGAGAACTCAAGTCCCGGCACACGTTTCAGCAGGTGTCCGATGATGGTGCTTTTGCCGCTCCCCGACGGGGCCGAGAATATGATGACTTTACGGTTTTCTTCCATATCACGCAAGTATTAAGGGTGCGGAATAGCGACGTTTGTAAACCGACATAAACAGCTGCACGGCCATCGACTCCTTGTCCCAGTTGTGGATGGTGGCGTTCTGTTGCACAAAGCTCTGCGCCTCGCCCAAGTCCTCGATTTTGTTCAGGGCGTTGATAAACTCGTTGTAGTTGCGCATGTCCTTCTCGAACAGGTCGTTGATAAAGGTAAACTTGTCGTTGATGCCGATAAGCGAACGCAGGTCGGTGAATTTCGGTGCGGCGGTGGCGGCAGGAGTCTGTTGAGGCACTACAGGAGCGGGAGTGGGTTCGGGTGCAGGGGTAGGAGTGGGGGCGGGTTGTGTTTCGGGTTTAGGTTCGGGTGCAGGGGCGGGAGTGTTAAGGGTGTCGGTGTGGATAGTGGGTTCGGGTTTCTGAGGTTGGGG
>DBXF01000088.1 GCA_002309295.1 Bacteroidales bacterium UBA1219
ATTTTCAAAACCCTGATTATTACTGCTTTAGTGGCAAGCACCTTTGCCGCACAGTCGCAGACAGTTATAGAATACCGCCGTCCAGTGATGATAGGCGTAAAGGCGGCCGCCAACTATTCGTCGTTTTTGAAAGGTTCGGCCAACGACGCTGCCCTGCCCGCACCTCCCGACGCAATGTGGGGCTACAGCTTCGGCATATCTTTCGACATACCCGTTACCTCTATGCTGGACCTGTATATGGAAATTCCGGGCTACACCAAACACGGATACAAACTTTCGGAATACAACAACCAGAAAGGCACTTCGGAAGTAGTTGACGTCCACACAGTAAGCATGTTGCTTGGAACGAATATGTACCTCGCCAAAAAGCTTTTTTATATGGGTGCTTTCTTCAGCATGGATTTCGACGTGGCAGCCAAACGCCATCTGTACGACACTCCCGACTACAGCGGTCCGGTTGCCGAGGACATCAAAATCAAATTCAGCGATTTGAGCGTTGTCAATTTCGGTATCGGAATGGAGATTGGTTTCAACATCGCCGACCGTGTGATACTATACGGCCGCGGCACCTTGGGACTTCTGCGCTGTCCTTACGACAAAGACTACCAAGAACATAACAACGTGCCCTACGTAACCCCCGGCGGCTGGCAGTTCGGCGTGCGTATCCCGTTTGTAAGAGGAAGAAGCTGATTCCGAGTTGAAAATTGAGAGTTGAAAATTGAAATTCTCCTAGCCCTGCGGGCAGTTAATCCTCCTAGCTGCAAGCGGCAGTATTATTTCTCCTAGCCCTGCGGGCTGAAATCTAGTGAATCTTATAAATTATTTCGCCGTAGGCGAAAAATGATTTACAAGATTTCCATAATTTCGCGAGTGAAACGAACAGGAGAAAAAAAATTACAGAAATTCCTCGAAGCGAGCAGGAGAACAGAAAACGGAAACCATGGACAAAATTTCACGACATATCTGGTATGTAGTTTTGGCGGCGGCGGTATTGACGTTGGGCGGATGCGTTACGAGCAAAGTTGCCAACAAGGCTGCGGAGATTGAAGGGCATTACGCATACGAGCACAGCTGGAGTTACGACCTCGACGGATGGCATATCTCCGTGCACGAGACCGGCACCATGGATTTCTACGACGACGGCACCGCCTTGGACTATGCCGTGCAGGTGTATGAGTTTACGTTGCTAAATAGCGGTTGCAAGGCATCACGTCCTTACTTTTACTTCAGTCCCAGCCGCTGGCGTGTGGAGGGCGACGACTTCTATTTCTCTGGAATCAAAGAATCTTCCTTTATTACTTGGTGGATCCCTGTTGCCGTTGGGAATGTGTCCTCAACAGACAGTTGTTTAAGCAAAGAAGAACTTAAAGCCATGCGCAAATTAGCAGATCGTATTTTCAAAAACGTAATGGTCAACATAGACAAGGAGACCAAGTTCCATTATACGAAACCGTCGAAGAAAGTGCTTGTATGGACTTACACCTACTCCGACGGACATACCGACACGTGGGAGTTCCATCGTCTGCACTCCGCAAGAAAGAAACCCCATTCTCAAGGATACGGATGCGTAGGTGGCTATTATTATTATGGATTCAAAGATATAAACACCTTTGACTCTATATCAGACCAAAATACCAAGTGGTAAATCTATACGGAGTTCCCGCTATTCATACAAAAACAAAATAGTTAACGGGGATTCATTTTATTTTATTGACCACGGATTACTCGGATTAAACAGATTGTTTTTGTAAATTGTCATGTAAACATGACTACGGATTTCACGAATTATTAGAACAAATACCTTACACCTTTAGAACGGGTAGTCGATGCCGAAATTGGTAACGATGTTTTTGAATTTCAGTTTGGTGAAAGTCCACGGCTGTCCGTCGTCGGCACCAGGGTCGTAGATAGGCACGGCGAAATCCAAACGCAGAGTGAGTATGGAGATTTTGGCACGGAGGCCAAGACCTGCGCCGAGGGCAATCTGCTGATAGAACTTGTCGAAACGGAACTCACCGTCGGGGAACTCCTCCGACTCGTGCAGTAGCCACACGTTGCCAGCATCGATAAAGGCCGCTCCCTCGAAAAAGCCGAAAAGCTTGAAACGGTCCTCGATATTGGCCGTGAGCGAGATATCCCCCACCCTTTCGAAGTTGGTTCCCAAAGTATTCACATATCCTCCCGGGCCCAAAGTCCTTATGCGCCAAGCACGTATGGTGGTGGGGCCGCCGCCGTAGAAACTCTTCTCGTAAGGCATGGACATGGAGTTGCCGTAAGGTATGCCGATACCGCCCGACAGTCTGATTACAAAGGTATTACGGTCGGTAAGATAGAAATAGCGTTTCCAGTCGAAATCCAATCGCACGTACTGCGAGAAAGGTATATCGAAAATATGGTAAATACCTGAACTGTCGGGAGTTTGGTTGGACAGGTTATAAATTCCGCTAAGCAGGTTGCCTGCCGTTTCCAAACCCATGGAAAGGTAAGAGAAATTGGTTTTTGCGTTCAACGACGACTGTGTGCTGTACACAAAGTTGTAACGCATGTCGAAGATAAGGTGGTCGCTGTACTGGTATTTCAAACGCAGGTCGTTGAGGCGTTCAATCCTATCGCGGAACTCATCGGCCTGGTTGAAAAATTTGACAAGCGTAATCTCCACAGGCAAGAACTGATGCCTTGTGGTACGGCTGCGCAGCCAGGTGTAACCGAACGAAGTGTTGGCTATAAGACGTTCGAAATAAATACGATACTGATAATTGATACCGGCGTTGAACAGGGTGTGCGGACGTGTGTTGCCCGACGAGAGCTGTCGCGAGAAAGGAACAAGGAACTTAGGTATGTCGAGCGACATGTCCAATCCTGACTCGAAGGTGGAGAAAAGGTCGTAGAAATCGTCCTTGTTGTTGAAAATGGCGAACTTGGAAAGCTCCAGGGCAAGGGTGGTTTTCACGTTGAAAATCTCGGCGCCGCCGAACACGTTCTTGTTCTGATACCCGAGTCCCAGCTCCAGTCCGAAATTGCCTGTGCTGGAGGTGTTTTGGGCGTTGAGGGGCGAGGTGTTGTTAAGTTCGAGGGTAAGCGACATAGAACGGCGCATGGCGTTCATCAAACGGATACGAAGGTCGAGGTAGCCGGCAGTGTCGGAAAAACGCTGGGCGGGCACGAACTCCATATCAACGAATTTGAAATTGCGCAACGCCCAAAGCTGAGTATATGAGCGTTCCACCGAGAAATTGCGGTATAATCCTGAGGGATAGAGCGTCAGCGTCTGGCACACCGTTTCGGGACGCACACGCATCTTTTTATCGGTAACAAAATGATAGGTAACGTCGTTGTTGCGCACCGTAGTTTGATAATGGACGGTGTCGCTGTGCAACGAATCCACTGGCATAAGTGTCTCCAAATCAGGATAGATATACACATTATTGATGTAATATCGTGCCAGCGGCGGCACCTTCGACGAGGTGTCGTAGGCCAAGTCGCGGATGGCCATGCGAACGTTCATCTTGCGTCCACCTATATTAGTGTCTATCAGGAAGTTGATATTCTCTTTCACTGCAGTAAAATAGCCTCTGTTGCGGAGACGTGTCGACACCCTTTCGCGGTAAGCGGCAAGCACCTCCTGATCGTAATAGCTGCCGGGCTTTATGTCCGACTGCTCTATCCACTGTGCGGTGAGATTTTTGATGCGCTCGCTGGTGCGGCACACCGTCCCCACCTCGTTGATGACATAGCGCGGCTGTGGCTTAATCTTGTAAGTAACGCTGATGCGGTTGTTTTTCACCACCTGAGTGTCGTAAACCACCTGCGAGCCGAAACAGCCTTTGGATTCGAGCAGGAGCTGAATCTGACGTGTGGAACGCTCAGCAAGTTCCTGACTGTAGATAACCGGCGCCTCGCCCTGACGGCGGATGGTGCGGTTTATCCAGTTGCTGTCGGTAGGACTCGAAAGGCAGTAAATGCGCATTGCCACAGGGACGCCCAAAAGTTTGGAGTTTGGCGTCTGCCGGATGTAGCTTTTGACGCCCGAAATAGCCTGCTGCACGCCTTTGGCCTCCTCCTTGTCCAAATCGGAATAATCGATTTCGACATCGTTTTTGGTAAGCAGGTACTCGCCTTGAGGGATAAACTTGTCTACGCCACAGGAACAGAAAGCTACAGCCGCCACGACAAACACCGTGGCGACGAGGCAAATCCGTTTTGTGGTTGACAAATTCATCTCTTTCTATTTCAAATAGTTAGACACCGTCTCAAAAATCTTTTCCGCCGAGCCGATGTTGGCCTGTGTGTATTGCCGACAGATGTCGGAAGTCTTTTGCCACAACTCGTTGTCGCTCAGCCAATTATTCACAATAAACGAGAAACCTTCGGCAGAGAACACAAGGGCTCCCCCGCCCTGCGCGATTATATCCTTGGCTTCCTGAAACTTGGAGTGGTTGGGACCGAAACAGACGGGTGTGCCGTACACCACGGCCTCGAGAATATTGTGTATGCCTTTGCCGAAACCGCCTCCGATATAAGCGATGTGCGAATAGCGGTAGAGACTCGACAGCATCCCCATCGTATTGACAATCAAAACTTTGACATCGGAAAAATCCGTCTCGGACGTAGCTTCGGTATAGCAGACGGCCGTCTTGCCGAAAAGTCTCTTTATCTGACTCACATGATTTTCGTCGATTTCGTGGGGGGCCACAATCAGTTTCACGTCGTGGGGCGTGGTGGCGATAAACTGCTGCAGTATCTGTTCGTCGGGAGGCCACGAGCTGCCCGCCATAACCACGGGCTTGCCGTTTATGAAACGCTCCACAATGTCGTCGCTCTTTGCTGTGGCGGCAATCTTTGCCACACGGTCGAAACGGGTGTCGCCAGCTATAGTAACATTTTCAAAACCAATGCCTTGCAGCAAAGCCTTGGATTCCTCGTTCTGCACAAAGAAATGAGTGAATTTGCCGAGCTGACGGCGGAACCAGAGTCCGTACCACTTGAAGAAATACTGCGAAGGTCGGAAGATAGTGGAGAAAATGAAAGTCGGGACTTGGCGTTTCTTCAGTTCCGAAAGGAAATTGAACCAGAAGTCGTATTTCACGAACAGCGCCACCTGCGGTTTTACGATGTCGAGGAAACGCTGGGCTTTGCGCGGGGTGTCGAGGGGCATATACAGCACAGCGTCGGCGAGGTCGTAGTTCTTGCGTATCTCGTAGCCCGAAGGCGAAAAGAAGGTAACGACAATCTTATGGTTAGAAAACTGACTGTGTATCAGCTCTATGACAGGACGTGCCTGCTCAAATTCGCCCATCGACGAGGCGTGAATCCATACACACGGACGCTGGTCGTCGGGGACAAGCTTCAGCATACGCTCGAACAGATGTTTGCGGCCGTTCACCCACAGCTTTGCCTTTTCGCTGAAAAGCGAGGCAATCCGTATTCCAAGTCCGTAAAGCCTTATGCCGAAGGTGTAAAGTATTCGCATCGAGTATTTTAGTAATAATAGTATTCTTGAGTTTTTTTGCCCGTGAGGGGGAACATCCACGTAAGTTTAAGCATATAAATGGGAGTGAAATAGCGGTTGTCGTCCTTGCCGCTGAAACCCATATAATGGTCTATCACGTATTCGCGTGTGGAGTGGGTGAAATGCTGCTGCATCTCGAAAGAGAGTATGAAGTTGAAATAAGCCTTTTCGTTGCTCATAAACCAGTAGCCGATGTTCTCCATCAGCACCGGGCCGCGCTGCTGGTGGTCGTAGAGCAGGGCGTAGTCGCCAGTGAGCTGGGGGGCCTCCTCGGCCTGCACGCTATAGATAATCTGACTCTGTGTGAATCCCGCCCCCAGCGAGAGGAATATCCCCGAATTGGGATTATTTCGTGACACCGTAATTATTTTCCCCACGCTGCCGATGATGCTGAGTCCACGGTTGAAAGCCTCCACGCCGGCATCGCCACCGCCGCCGCCTATGATAACTCCGTCGGCGTAGAGCATTGGCAGACGCTCCTCGCGGTGTTTGAGGTTGTCGTTGCCGAAATAAAGGTTGCCTTCGACACCGAGCACCCAGTTTCTGCGGAATTTGTACATAACATCGACACCGAAATTGAGGAAAGGATTTTTTACGAGGTCGGTCTTTTCGCCGCTGCTCACAATCTTCTCGCCCGAGGAGAACATGGTGCCGAAATTGAATCCCACGGTGAAACATTGCAGAGTGTCTTGCTGCGCTGTTGCCGAGGACACAATGGCCATCACTATAAGCGACAATATCAAACGTTTAGCATTTTTCATATCTGTATTACGTGCAAAATAACATATAATAACGCATATTGCTGCGAAATAGTATTTTGGAAGGAGGATTTTTTTTCTGGGATTTCGGATTTCGGAATTCGGATTTCGGAACCTTTAGCTCGGCGTAGCCATTTCGGAATTGGGCGGTTGCCGGTTGGAATTTCGGAATTATGATTTCGGATTTCGGAATTGGGAATTGGAAATTGGGAATTGGGCGGTTGTCGGTAAGCAGTTAAGAAACTAAGAAACTAAGAAACTAAGGAGTTAAGGGGGAAACTGACAACTGGCAACTGGCAACTGACAACTGACAACTGGGAACTAATCCACATCCTTCACCAAACGCACGCTATGACCATGGTAGCGTAGACAAGGAGTTAATTGTTCCCAGTCTCGATTAAATGCATAGTAAAACGCCGCCCATCCAGAATCGCTGTTTACCAGCCAATAATTACCGTAATAATTTACACCTCCTACAAACTTGGAAAGACGAATACCGGCGGCGGGCAGGAATACCGCGCCGGCTTCCTCCATCAATGTCCATTGCTCCACATCGTAAGTGTTCAGCCAGTCGTCATTACCCGGAACAAATGTTAGGCCTTCGGGCAACGTCCAATTATCGGGGAGAAGGATAAGGCCGTTTACCCCGTTCACTGTTCCCTTGCCTCTTTTTTCGCTATGACCTTGTCGCCAATCAAGCAGGTAGTCCAGCTCATGGCGCGTAAGGGTACGCCAATGATAGTTATTCTCGCCTCCGTTGACGATAGTGTTGTAAATACCCCAGTCATAGTAGGCGCTTGTGCCTATCAAATCGGTGTCGGGCATATTTATCGACGGGCCGTAGCCGTAATAATTGAAAGAATCTCTCACTACGAAATCGGAACGGGAATAAGGCTGATTATACACGTTATTTGTGTCGTCGGGATTATGGTAACCACTTGTCCCCCAACCAAATAAATCTATCCAACCATTGTACGACCTGGATATTTGACTATTTGTTTCCCCTATCACGTCCCACTGGTTGTTTGCAAAACGCCATTTTCCAACAGCTGTGCCTCCGTCAGCCACGGGATGTGTACCCACAGCTTTGTACTGCAGATTGCCCTGCGAAAAACGCACTTTCTTTGTCAACGAAACAGAGAACTCTCCCGTAAGTGTCTTGGTTACAAACACATCTTCAACATCTTGCTGATTTGTTTGGGTTTCTTCCTTGGCACAGGAAAATAGGACACATATTGCTATAGGCAATACAAATAATATGGAAGTCGGTGTTTTCATTTGTTTTTCAATTTTAGAAATTCTTATTTTACCATTTTGTGCAATTCCTCCGAACCTGCCGAAGTCCGTTACAAAATCCGTCAGAATCACGCTGCAAAGATACGATTTTTTTGTGAATTGTGAACCGTGAACTGTGAACTGTGAACTGTGAACTGACAACTGGCAACTGGCAACCGCCCCAATTTCAACTTTCAACTATCAACTTTCAACTTTCAACTATCACTGTCCCATTCCGCCGCCGGTGTTGGCTCCGGGCTGCTGCACGCCGCTGTTGGAGCCGGCACGGTCGTCCATATCGTCGGATTTGATACGTTTGAGGGTGTTGTTGTTGGCGGTTTTGCCGAAGGTGTATTGTATCTGCAGGGTAAGGTAGGGTTTTTCCCACATAATACTCATTTCGTTGCGGTAATTGTTGTAGCTGCCTTCGATTTCGAGTTTGCGGCGCGGTATGTTCTGCACTCCTACAGACACCTGCAGCGCCCTGTTGAAGAAATATCGCGACAGCGAGGTGTTGAAGGTCAGCATGTCGCCCATCTGCATACCCTCGCGGTACATACCCGAAAGGTAGAAACAGTTGGCCGAGAGTTTCAGCTCCCACGGCAGTTTTACGGCCAGCGACTGCCAAGTCATAAAGCTGAAGGTTTCCACGTTCATGGTAAGCTGCGGGCTGTCGGCTTTGGCCTGATTGTAAGAGCCTTGCATCCAGAAAGTCCACTCCACAGGGCCGAGTGGCAGCATTCCGCTGAGTCCCAGCGAGGCAAACTGCTGGTGGCCGATGTTGTAGGGCTTCTGTATGGTGGCAATATGTCCGGGCATGGCGGTGGTGATGTTGTTGATTTCGTTGTTTTCGTAGCCGTAGCTGGCGGTGATGAAAAACATATAGAACAGGCTCATGCTGAGGTCCACACGGTGCGAGTACTGCGGCAGCAGGTCGGGGTTGCCCGACGAATAGGCGTAGATGCTGGTTTGGGTAACAAAGGGGTTGAGCGAGTTGTAGTCGGGACGGGTGATGCGGTAGGCGTAGCTCAGCGAAAGGCTGTGCGCCTGCCCCAAGCGGTAGCTGACGCTGAAGTTGGGGAACAGGTTGAAATAGTTGTTGGAGGTATCGATGCCGCTTGTAACCGACTCGATGTTGGTGTAGGTGTGTTCGAAACGCAGTCCGGCGCGGTACGACAGTTTGTCGTTCACCTTGTGGGAGAAATTGAGGTATGCGGCATTTACGTTCTCCTTGTATTTCAGATGGTTGGAAATCGGCGAAAGCAGAGGATCTTCACTTGCATAGTGACGGAAATCGTTATCCACCAACGAGATACGCGACTTAAGCCCATATTCCAGCCCCATTTTTTTGTTGAACTGCTGCACGGCATCGAACTTGAGGGCATAGGAGCTGTAACGGTTTTCGGTGCTGTCGCAGGGGTCGTCGGTGTTCGTAAGGCTGTCGAGATTGCCATAATAGTAACGGGTTTTCACCATGCTGGCGACATCGTTGGCGTTGTTGTCGAAATCGAAAGAGAGCGACATCTGGCTGCCTATGGTGTCCAAACGGTGGTTGTAGTAGATATTGCCCACGTAGCTGTTGCTCACATTGGGATTGTCGGTGTGGCTGGTGTACGACGAAAGCACGTCGGTATAGGGGTATTGCGAAACGAGGAAAATCCTGTCGGGGTTGTCCTCAACAACGGGGCTGCGGTGACGGTTGAAGGAGAACATCCCTCCTACCGAGTTGTTGGAATCGATTTTGTAGTCGGCGGAGAAACTGAAGTTAGCCGAGCGGAACTTGTTATGCTCCTCCACGGGCTGCAGGTGTATCAGCGTGGTGTCGGCGCCCTGCCACAGGTATTGCTTGCTCTCGCTTTGCATCAGGCTGTTGAAAATGCCGAACCCGCCGTTGGCCGAGAGTGTCCATCGGTCGTTCACATACTGCAGCGAGGCGTTGTTGAAAGTGCGGAAATCCTTGGTGAGTCCGCTCCACGACGACACAGTGCCTGAAAAACCCTCGGTCTGCGCCTGAGCCATTATAATGTTGATGATGCCCGCTGTGCCTTCGGCCTCGTATTTGGCCGACGGATTGTTGACGGTTTCTATTTTTGCCACCGTGTTGGCGGGCATGCTTTTCAGGATGGCTTTCATGCTCTCGAAGGGCATACGTATGTCGCGGCCGTTGAACTGGAACAGTATGCCGCTCTTGCCGTTGAGGGTGATGTTTTCGTTGTTGTCCACCATCACCCCGGGCACTTTTTTCAGCATCTCAAACACGTTGGCGCTGGTTGCCGTAACGCCGTCGTCCACGTTCATCACAATTTTGTCCGCCTCCATGGTGTAGCGTTTGCGCAAAGCGGTGACGGAGACTTCTTTCAACGCTGTGGCACTCTGGCTTATGGCTATGTCGCCGAGGTCGATGGTGCCGCCGGACTTGAGCCGCGACGAGAGGTCCACGAACTTGGTGTCGTAGCCCACGAACTGTATTTTAAGCACTTTGCCGTCGGGTTTGCCCTGCAGCGAAAAACGGCCGTCCATGTCGGTAACGGCACCGGTGAGCAGACGGGCGTTGGCCGAGGTGTCGGTCATAATCATCACGTTGGCGAAAGGCACCGCCTCGCCGTTTTTATTGTCGGCAACACGGCCTTTGACTGTCTGGGCGCTGACACAAACGGCGGTCAGTGTCAGGAGAAATATAGTTGTTATTTGTTTGAGTTTCATTGTTGATTATTTTGTGATTAGTGATTAGTTTTTTATACCAAAAAATTTATATATTTGTTACAAGTTATTAATTATAAATATTTTACAATTGCGAAAAATTTCGCAACGAAATTTTTCGCAATCACTGTATTACATTTTTGACAATCCATTGGTTGAAAAACGGGTCTTCAACCTCATAGTTCGATGCTTTTATAACCAAACCGGACTTTATCATTCTTTGCAGTGAACTGTATGATGTGCTGGTGGCCTTGTTGCGATTTTGTAAAGGCTGTTTGTTTTCTGCCAAATCGCGGAGAGTGTTGCGGTCGGTGCGGTTCAAGTTTTGCCAAAGACGCTCATAATCAAGGTCGTGCATGGACACCAACGCCACAATAGCCTTATTCACCACGTCGTCTTTGATTTTTTGATACTCCATCATCTCCCAAACCTGCGAAGCCAATTGCTGTGTATAATATGGATGGCAGGAGGTGAATTGCAGAATCTCCTCTGCAACAGCTTCGGCATTGTAAGCAAGACGTTCGGTAATGTAGTTGTGAAAATCGTCGTATGGTATTTTTTTAAGACGTATCAATTGCCCGAAATGATAAAAGGGAGATTTTTTCTTTTCAAAAATGGCCTCCATCATCGACTCCTGACTTCCCAAAAGGATATAGTTCAGGTTTTTCTGCCGTTGCATCAGCGAGCGGAGCTGTTTGTCGAATCCTTTCTGGATTTTTACAACTTCCTGAAATTCATCAAGAACAACAATCAGCCTGCGTTCTGGCGACGTTATCTTTTCAATCAATGCCATTGCATCCTCCAAAAGCACACTGCCGTTTACAGTGGGCTGAAAAGTTACATCCACAGTGCCAGTAACCGCATTGGTCGATATTATCGGATATATG
>DBXF01000022.1:0-6293 GCA_002309295.1 Bacteroidales bacterium UBA1219
TGTACAAATGTTTTCATGTTTTTTTTGTAATATGTTTCGATTTCTATTAACGTCGTTTTTCGTATTTTATTTTCCGCAAGATAATCCTTCCCGAACTATTCTTTCCTTCTGCGAATCAGCCGGAAAGAAAAATAAAGTATGTTCAGAAAGACTCCCATCAGCAACGTCATTCCCCATGTGCGGGGATGTGCGAAGGGGTTGACGAACCTGTCGCCGATGTCGTACAGCAGCTGGAAAGGCGAGGTGAGGATGTCCCAGCTGTTCCAACGCAGATAGCGCCCGATATAGATGCCGAAACTGCCCGCAAACAGCAGCGCCACCGAAATGGCGGTTACCATCCACGGCTTGACACCTTTACGCAGAACGTTCTCTATGTCCCACAGACTGAGGAATCCGAACAGCAGGCCTGTCCAGGCGTAGAGCAGGATGAGCACCAGATCGAACCAGACCGGCATGGAGCTGTTGAGCCGCAGGTGGAACAAATCGGTGAGGATGTACGGGGCGTTGGGGAAAAAGAGCAGCCACACGCAGAGCAGCAGCGCGAGCATCCATTTGGACTGGCGCAGACGCGGACGCAACATCACCACACTCGACAACGCCCAGGGGACGAATGCCAGAAACAGGTTCCAGTTCAGGAAAAGGAACACCTTGGTGTCGGTATAAACGAAACGGAAAAGGGAGACCGCCAGACAGAGCAGGGAAAGTCCGCCAAGGAACAGGGTCTCGTTGAGACGGTTGTTGTCTTTCAATGTTTTCAGCAGCATAAGGCAATGATTTTGGGTAGGAAAATGATGATCCCGACCACGGCGGCGGCGATGGCGCACACCAGAACGGCAGCGGCGCCGAGGTCCTTGATGTCACGTTTGCGGTCGTCGCGCTCCGCCTTTACGAAATCGGCGGTCCGCTCTATGGACGAGTTGATTATCTCGGCGGCGAACACCATCCCGATGACAATAACCACGGCTATCCACTCCATGGGCGAGATGCGGAACAGAAATCCCATGACAATGGCCAGCACCGCTGCCGTGGCGTGAATCCACGAGTTGTGCTCCTCGCGGAACAGCACCCGCAGCCCGGCAAAGGCGTAGGAGAAACTCTTTATGCGTTTTTTCAGTGAGAATTTTTCGTTGTTCATGGCATCTGCTTTTATTTCTTGTATCGGTCCAAAAAATAGTCGGTTCGCAAAATATAATAACGTCTTCACCTTGTTTTTATTGCGCCGGGCGGGATACGTTTTCTTGCACTTTAATCAGGACATTTTTCATAACAAGTGTTAAAAACTGGCGATTTTCGGAAAAAAACGCTTATTTTTGTGGTGATCATTAATAAAAAGAAATACGATGAAAGAATTGAAATGTCCCCATTGTGGCAATGTCTTTTCGGTTGACGAAGCCGATTATGCATTCATTGCAAACCAAGTAAAAAACGAGCAGTTCTCCGAGGAAGTGCACCGCCGCATGGAAGAGTTGCGCCAGCAGCAGAAAGTGGAAATAGAAAAGGAAAAATCGGAGCTTGAGAACGCCCACCTTCAGGCGTTGAGCCAGAAAAATCAGGAACTTTTGCAGAAAGACTCTCTGATTGCGCAGATGAAGCAATACATAAAGGACAACGATGCCAAGAAAAAAGCGGAGCAAGATTTGGCTCTGGCCGAGAAGGACAAGGTTATCAAAGACTTGGAAACCAAGATACAACAGAGCTCCAACCTGCAACAGATTGCCGTTATGGAAGTCAAGCAAAAAGCCAAAGAGGTACTGTCGCAAAAGGATTTGGATATAGAGCGCATGAAATCGGACATGCAGTCGCAGAAAGCCGAGAGCGCATCGCAACTGAGCAACCAAAAGGATTTGTACGAGAGCAAACTGAAAAGCATGCAAGAGCAGGTGGACTACTACAAGGACCTGAAATCGCGGCTTTCCACCAAAATGGTGGGCGAGACGCTGGAGATACACTGCAGCACGGAGTTCAACCGCGTGCGTCCGCTTTTCCCCAACGCCTATTTCGAGAAAGACAACGACGCTTCGGGCGGCAGCAAGGGCGATTTCATTTTCCGCGACTACGACGGCGAAACGGAATATGTGTCCATCATGTTCGAAATGAAAAACGAACTCGACGAAACGGCCACCAAGCACAAGAACGAGGACTTCCTGAAAAAACTCGATGCCGACCGCAATGCCAAGAACTGCGAGTTTGCAGTGCTTGTGAGCCTCTTGGAACCTGAAAGCGAGCTGTACAACACCGGCATCGTGGACATGTCGCACCGTTTCAAAAAAATGTATGTGATACGTCCGCAGTTCTTCATTCCCTTAATAACGCTGCTGGTGCAGACATCCAAAAAGAGCATCGAATACAAGAAACAGCTGGCCATAGCCCAGAGCCAGTCGATAGACGTGTCGAATTTCGAGAACCAACTACTGGATTTCAAAGAGAAGTTCGGAAAGAACTACCGTCTGGCAAGCGAGAAATTCCAAAACGCCATCAAAGAGATCGACGAGTCGATAAAGCACCTACAGAAAATAAAGGACGCCCTCACCGGCTCGGAGTACAACCTGCGCCTTGCCAACGACAAAGCCGAGGAACTCACCATCAAAAAGCTGACACGCGGCAACCCCACCATGAAGAGGATGTTCGACGAAGCCCGACCTGTGGAAGTAGACAACCCCACCGACGACAAATAATTTCCAAATCTACAACTGGCTCGCCTTTAAGCATCTGAGCAACCGCTACTCTCCAAAGATATTGCGCACTTGGTTGTTGTATTTTCGCTGATAATCGAGGAACAACACCATTTGTTCCGTCATTACGCGTTCTTTGGGCGTATCGTAAAAAGCGAGAATAAACTGCGACTGTTTCAATACTTCAAGCACTTCGTCCAAAGAGTTAACAATCATACGCACTACACCGTTTCCCGATTCGCTATCGTCTATTGTGGTGTTTTTTGAATTCAGTTCCAACAACACTCTGCCATTTCCTTCGAAAACAATCGTCGGATTTTTTATCACCGTATCGGTATAGTTTGTAAATGTGGCCACCAGTCCCTCTGTTCCGTCTGTCGATTTCATAATTGACAAATACACATTACGGTTTTCGTACTCTTGCCACGAAGGCATCATTGTGGTGGTCATATAATCCCATGTACCGTAGCTGAATGTCGTAAACACATTTTGTGCCCATATCAGTTTTTCACAACATTTTACCGGAATAGGCCTCGAATCCTGAGACACTGTCGCAAAAAACGCTCGGGAGAATGCACGCAAGTAAATATTATGGGCAAAATCGCTGTCTGTGGCGACCACTTCGAACACATCCGACGACAGTTTTTTAATCTGTTCACAAAGGTAATCGTTGGCAACAGCGGTGTCGCCATACATATCCATCACAGTCACTATTTCATTGTAGACTGTATCAAAATTTGCCCGAGAGTACTCTTTTTCTTCGTTTTTGGGCTGTTCTTTTACGCATCCTGCCACAATCAGTGCGGCAATAAAAAGGAGCATGTTTGTTTTTTTCATAAGGTGTTATGTTTTTTACAAATGACTATTTATTTTTTTTGTTGTTGTCCAATTCACAAAAAGGGGGCACAAACAAGCCCTGCCATTGCCTATAGCACGCTGCCGTTCCAAAATAGGACTATATATTCGGCTCTGGACTGGTTACCAAAATAGTATTGTCCAAACCGGTTTATGTTGTCGCGCCATGCAAGACTATAGAAAGCCACCTTTGCCGCATCGTCGTCGGGAGTGTTCTGTATGTGGCGGAGCATGGTGTAGGCCACCAATCGGCGGTAGTAGTTGAAACGCACGTTAGGAATTTCGCAATAGGTTGAGGGACAAGAGTATTTATTACAATAATCCACACGGTAGGCCCGCCAGAGTACCGGAAGCAAAGGGGAATAATTGCCCGAAGTAAGAATCTGCTCCACATCTTTCAGCAATGACACCACAGTGTCCCCGTCATCGTAATGATAATCGTAAAGAAGCATGAAAAGCATCGACAGCTTTGCGTTGTAATCTTTTTCTTCGAAATATGATTTATATAACGACTTTAGCTGTTCTTGGTCGGGTTTTGCATCCTCTCCCACGTACAGTTCGTAGTCCTCTTTCAATTTCTTTGGCAGATAGGTTTTAGGGGTAAGCACTGGTATTATCTTGTCGGCGACATTAGTCGAATCCACGTCGGGCAACCAAGTTGACAGTCTCTCCGAACAATCGGTAATATCTTTCTTTTTCTCGTCGCCCGATTTTGAAAGGATAAATTTCATCGCTTCGCCCAGCCTGCGCATGGTGAAAGTGTCGGCGATGCCGGGAAGTTTCATCTTTGCCCACTCGGCCAGCATTTCCTTCTCCAAGTCGCGTTCAATTTCCCCATTATACCTCTGGTATGTGTGCTCGTCGGTGTACATGCCGTTAAACGCCGACTGCAGGTTGTAGAAATCGGCCATCCGGCGGAGGGTGGTGTCGCCCGTATCAGGCCAGAGCAGAGGCTGTTCGAAACTGGCGTAGAAAGCCAATTCTCCTGTATCCTGCAACACACGTTCCTGGTGCAGGAATGTGGTGTCGTTGAGCATCTCCACAAACAGCGCGTCGCTGTAGTTTTCGGGGATTGATTCGGAATTGTTGCACCCCGCCACAAGCAGGGCGGCGCAAAGCGTGATAATGAATGTTTTGTGTGTCATAAATAATTAATAATGATTATTTGATCGGTTTATACTTTATTTCGACTTGATAACTACCTGTAGTATCCGTATCTTCATCGTGATCTGACCACAATCCACAATTACCTTCCATATAACGGACATGAATTGCAGTAATTTCTTTGCTATCCGATGGTTGTACGATTAAACCTTCATTTAATTCTCTATATTCATCGTCAATAATAGCCATATATTGCCATTTCCCATCCAAAAAAGTGACAATATGATAGACATAATTTAGCAACTCATAAACACCAAAAAACGAAACTCCCGGTTTTTCACACCCAAATTCATCATTTAGTTTAATGGGATATCTATGTTTTAGCGTAAAATAGCCGAACTCGTCGGTGCCATTGCCATCCAAATCTCCCTCAAACACGATTCTTCGTTCGTAAACATTATCGAGCACCAATTTGGGAAGATTGCCGCTTTTCGAAAGCACAGTACATCTCTCCAGTTCTGTATATTTCTCACGTCCTTTTTTGTGGATCATTTTAAAATCATCACTTTTTTCATCCCATTCACCAAAATCCCCTTCGTAGTATTTATAAAAGGGTTTTGCACAGCAATGATCAGCTATATAAATCGTATCCATCCCCTTGCCGGTAAAATTACCGACTATAAAGCTATCTATCGGCCACGCCTTAAGTCTGTCTTTTTCCACTATCTTGTGGCTGTACATTGTATCCATGTCACTCGATGCGAGTTCGGCAAGGGAATTCCCTTCACTATCATTGCCTTTCGGATTGGCTTTGCCGCCGTTGCAGGCTACCAAAAGCACAGCCAAGCTCAGCAAGGCCATGCACAGTGTTGTGGTTTTTACGTTTTTCATCGTCGTGTTTTTTTTAATTGTGAGTTTTTGAAATTTGTTTCTGCAAAGATACGACGAAAAAAAGCCGTTTCGGCGGCAAAACACGCGTAATGTATGAAATATGGGGCTTATTGTACGAAATTCACTTTTCGGTGCAATTTCATACAATGAAAACACTATTTTTCGGCGCAAAAATGTGGTTTTTCGGATAATAATTGACCTTTTTTTACTGTTTTATGCGATTTTTAACCTAACAGGCACAAAACCACAAATGGTGCCACCTTTCCTTTTTGGAGACGGGGCATGCCCCGTCTCTACAAAGTTAAACAATTCAACATCCTCACGCCTTAACATCTTATCATCTTCACGCCTTCACATTTTAACTGCTAACTGCCCCCTGAATACTGAATACTATCCCCTATTTCCAAAAATTTTCGTATCTTTGCACTTTCAAAAAACGCAAAAAAACATGGCAGACAACCAACGTGGATTCAGCTCCAGCATTGGGGCGATACTTGCCGCCGCAGGCGGTGCGGTGGGACTTGGCAACGTGTGGCGTTTCCCCTACATGCTGGGGAACAACGGCGGCGGCGCCTTCCTCACCATCTACATCGTTTTCGTAATTCTGATAGGCATCCCCCTGATGATGACCGAGTTTGTGATAGGCCGCCGCTCGCAGAGCAACGTGGTGGGTGCTTACCGCAAACTGGGCGGACGCCACAAAGGATGGGTGTCGCTCGGCATACTCGGCATAGTGGCGGCACTGCTCATCTACGCTTTCTACAGCGTGGT
>DBXF01000022.1:6302-11672 GCA_002309295.1 Bacteroidales bacterium UBA1219
GTGGTGGCCGGCTGGACCCTCAACTACATAGTACTTTCGAGCAGCGGCCAGACCAGCGGCCTTCTGCCCCACGAGGTGGCTCAGACCTTTGCCGATTTCTCGCAAGGCTCCCTGTGGCCCCTGGTGTATCAGTTCATTTTCCTTGCACTCACCGCCCTCGTGGTGACAATGGGTGTGCAGAAAGGCATCGAAAAAGTGTCGAAAGTGCTGATGCCAGTGCTCTTTATCCTTCTGCTTGTGATGTGCGTACGTTCGCTTACTCTCAGCGGCGCCTCGCAAGGTCTTGAGTTCCTTTTTAAACCCGATTTCAGCAAAATGACCGGCAAAGGGGTGCTCGAAGCCCTCGGACAGTCGTTTTTCTCGCTGAGCCTCGGCATGGGAGCCATGGTAACCTACGGCTCGTATATCCGCAAAGAGGACAAACTGCTGAAAACCAGCACATGGATAGCGGTGTGCGACTCTCTGGTGGCTATACTTGCAGGCATAGTGATATTCCCCGCCGTGTTCGCCTTCGGCATGGACCCCGCCAGCGGCCCTGAGCTGGTGTACATTGTGCTGCCCAACGTGTTCAACAGCATGCCTATGGGCAACATATTCGCCATAGTGTTCTTTGTGCTGCTGGGCATAGCCGCCCTCACCTCCACCATCTCGCTGCTCGAGATTTTGGTGGCTTTCGCTGTGGAAGAGCTGCACTGGAAACGCGGCGTGGCATCGGCAGTGGCTTCGATAACGGTGTTCGCCATCGGAGCGTTCTGCGCGCTGTCGTTCGGTCCGCTGAAAGAGGCCACAATTTTCGGCAAGACCCTCTTCGACCTCTTCGACATGCTCACCGCCTCGTACATCATGCCCATCGGTGCGTTGCTGATGACCATTTTCCTCGGCTGGTTCTACCCCAAGGCCGAAGTGCGCGACGAAATAACCAACGGCGGCACCCTCAAAGCACGGTTTTTCAGTGCCTACTACTTCCTTATCCGCTATATCGCCCCGCTGGCACTTATAGTCATAATTATTTACGGAATAATCGGTTGATATAACCGTTTGAAAATAAACCAAATACCATGAGCAGAGAAAAAAACGACAGCATCACCCTTCTGGGCAACCAAGGTGCGAAATTCCCCACCGACTACGCGCCGGAGATTCTGGAGACTTTCGACAACCAGCACCCCGACAACGACTACCTTGTAACCCTTGTATGTCCCGAATTTACGAGCCTCTGTCCCATCACAGGGCAGCCCGATTTTGCCAAGATTGTGATAAACTACATACCTGCGGTGCGGATGGTGGAGAGCAAGAGCCTCAAGCTGTACCTCGGCAGTTTCCGTAACCACGGCGATTTCCACGAGGACTGCGTGAATATCATCATAAAAGACCTTGTGCGGCTGATGGAGCCCAAATACATCGACGTTACGGGCATTTTCAACTCGCGCGGCGGCATCGCCATCTACCCCTTTGCACAGCATGTGGGCGACCACCGTTTCGACGAACTCGCCAAACAACGTATGTTACAAGCTTTCAATAACAAATAATACTTTTTTTCGAACACGGATTTCACGAATTTAGCAGATTAATTTGTTGAATTATCATGCAAGCATGATTACGGATTAAACGAATTGAATTACTTTATGAAAGACTCCCTGATAATTGTTTCGGGCGGCATGGACTCCATAACGCTGCTCTACGACAAACGCGACGACATCGCCCTTGCCGTGACCTACGACTACGGCAGCAACCACAACCGTCAGGAGCTGGAATACGCCCTGTACCACTGCCGCACCCTCGGCATCGAGCAGCTGGTGATACCCCTCGACTTCTTCTCGCGCTATTTCAAGTCGTCGCTGCTCGAAGGTCCCGACGCCATTCCCGAATGTGCCTACACCGACGAAAGCATGAAATCCACCGTGGTGCCTTTCCGCAACGGCATTATGCTTTCCATCGCCTGCGGACTTGCCGAAACGCGAGGACTGCACAAAGTGCTGATAGCCAACCACTCCGGCGACCACGCCATCTATCCCGACTGCCGCGAAGAGTTTATCAACGCCATGTCGCAAGCCATGAGCAGCGGCACATACGAAAATATCACGGTTTCAGCACCTTACACCAACATCTCGAAAACCGACATCGCCAAGATAGGCAAACGCCTCGGCATCGACTACACCAAGACCTACTCCTGCTACAAAGGCGGCATCAAACACTGCGGCCGCTGCGCCACCTGCCTCGAACGCAAAGAAGCCCTCAAAGGCGCCGGAATTATCGACAAAACGGAATACGAAGCAAATTGAAAGTTGAAAATTGAAAGTTGAAAGTTGAAATTAATTCGGAGTTCGGAACTCGGAAGTCGGAAGTTGTTTAAAATGAACAATGGACAATGAACAATTAATTTTAGTTAATAGTTTATAGTTTACAATTTATAGTTATTGCGAAGCTTTTGCCGAAGGCAAAAAAAATTTACAAGATTTACAAGATCTCGTGAGCCGAAGGCGAACAGGAGAAAAAAAGAAAGTTTAAATGATTTATTGACATATTAATCACCTATCAGTTCACCAACAAATCACCAATCACTAATCACCAAAATCATGTTTTACGTTTCAAAAAGAATGGAAATAGCTGGTTGTCACCACCTTACACTCCCCTACCCCAGCAAATGCAAGGGGATGCACGGACACAACTGGATTGTAACCGTTTATTGCAAGGCCAAACAGCTTGACGAGAACGGCATGGTGGCCGATTTCTACAAGATCAAAGAGAAAATCCACGGCTATCTCGACCACGGCAACCTGAACGAGCTGCTGCCCTTCAACCCCACCGCCGAGAACCTCGCGCGCTGGATTACCGAACAGATTCCCGAATGCTACAAAACCTCGGTGCAGGAGAGCGAAGGCAACATGGCCGTTTACGTCTGCGACGAACAAAGCAGCGACGTGCTATGAAAGTGAACGAGATTTTCCACTCCCTTCAGGGCGAGGGCTACAACACCGGCAAATCGGCTGTGTTTGTGCGACTTGCGGGCTGCAACCTGCAGTGTCCGTTCTGTGACACCGACCACACCGCTTTCGAGGAGATGGCAGAAGAACAGATTGCCGACACCGTGGCACAATACCCTGCCAGTCTGGTGGTTATAACGGGCGGCGAGCCTGCCTTGCAGCTGACTTCGTCGCTCATCGACCGACTCCACGCCAAACGCAATACCGTGGCCGTGGAGACCAACGGCACACTGCCGCTGCCCCAAAACGTGGACTGGATAACGGTGAGCCCCAAGCAGGACTTCGTGGGCGAGGAAGGCAAATGCGTCATCACCCGCGCCAACGAAGTGAAGGTGATTTTCGACGGCGAACACCCCGTGTCGGACTGCGGCATCACCGCCGAACATTATTTTGTGCAGCCCTGCGACACGGGCAACACACGCAAAAACCGCAAAATCAGCAACTTGTGCGTGGAGTTCGTAAAACAGAATCCGAAATGGCGACTGTCGTTGCAGACGCACAAACTACTGGGAATCAGATAAAAAAGAAGGTCGGCTCCTGAAAACCGACCCTCTTACATTTAATATACATTTAATAACATGGAGAAATCACGTCCAATTCACTGAGAAACAATTACTTCACAAAAAACCTTCTCTCTGTTCCTCATTTGCAAAAATACAAACACATTCCATTCCGAAAAATACCCAATAATGGTGATTTTTTCCAAAACGCCGCAAAAACATTTTCTTCGACACAATTTCGAGAGCATTTCCACGTTACATCGTAAACACATCAAAAACATACGTTTATGAAAAAATACATAATAACAGCCATAGCCGCACTCGTGCTTTTCGCCGCCTGCAAGGACGACGAGATACCCATCGACAACAACACCTACCATCCGGGGACGGGTTTCACCTTCGCCACATCGATGGCACAGGCCGAATCGATGTCGCACGACATACTTATCACCGCCCTGCGTTTCGCCACCGACACCACACTGTGGCACCGTAGCGGATACCCCGTAGTTATGGCCACTAGTGCTACCGCCTACCCGCGCACCGTTACCGTCGATTTCGGCAACGACGACACCACCACTCTCATTACTGAAACCGGCGACATCCGCACCCGTAGCGGCATCTTGCAAATACAACTCTCGGCCAACTGGCACGCCACAGGGGCAGTGCTGAGGGTGAACACCAACAATTTCAGACTTTCGGACAAGATGACCTTCTCGGGAAGGATGGAACTCGCCAACCGCGGCTTGGGGACACACTTCTCGCAACAGTGCCAGACCTTTGAATACGTCATCAACGAAGCCCTTGTTTCGACAACCGAAAACGTGAACTTCAAATATTCAGCCAACAAATTCTATTACTTCACCGTGGGACAGAGCACCCCGACGCTGAACGACGACGTGTTCTACATCTCCGGCACGGCTTCGATAGACAAGGACACCGCAACAGCCACACTTTCAATCGAAAGCGAATACTACGCACCCTACAGCTGTTTCTGGTACCGCGACGGAAAGGCAAAAATAACCGAAGGCACCATCGAACGACAAATCAGTTTCTCGCAAAAGGTCTGCTCGCCGATGGCAGAAATCATCTTCAAGCCGCACCCACAGCAGAGTCCCGACTCCGTTGTAACCTACGCCGATTTGCCATAAAACACGCAATTAACTATATTTCAGTTCATTAATAAATATTTTCATTTTTTTTTGCATATTACGAAAAAAAGTTATAACTTTGCCTTATGATTTGTCGGACATTTCCGGCGTAATTTAGTTAGTTTTTAATAGTTTAAGTATCAACAAAATCAAAGAGTTATGGCAGGAGTTAACAAAGTCATTCTGATTGGGAATTTAGGAAAAGACCCGGAAATCATCACATTCGAGACAGCCAAGAAAGCTACTTTTCCATTGGCAACGACCGAATATTTCAAGAACAAAGAAGGTCAGAAAATCGAACAGACCGAATGGCACAACATAGTGTGCTGGCGCGGACTGGCCGACATCGCTGAGAAAATCCTGAAAAAAGGCACGCAGATCTTTATCGAAGGCAAGCTGCGCACCCGCTCGTGGGAGGACAAGGACGGCAACAAACGCTACATCACCGAAGTGGTGGCCGACAATTTCTCCGTCCTCGCAAACCGCAACCACCCCGACAACAACCAGGAAAACGAGCAGCCCATCGACAAGATTCTGGGCGATGAGACTGAACCTCTGGAAAATCTGCCTTTCTAAAGCAGCTTTTTAAGTAAGAAAACCTCAGACCTCCACCCTACCGGCAGGAGGTCTTTTTGTTTTTGGGGACATTGGAGTACGATTAAAAAGAAGTATGATATTAATTTTTCTTTATTTCAACTTTTGTCTTGATATGAAGAAACATTCTGTGAATGTTTCGATAGC
>DBXF01000022.1:11728-12403 GCA_002309295.1 Bacteroidales bacterium UBA1219
ATGTTTCGATAGCGTAGCGGAGAAAGATGTTCTTCGCCTTCGGCTATCGAAAAGTCCACTGGACTTTTCTTCATGTCAATGCCTTTAGGCTGCCGCACTTGGGTTTGGATTCGGTTTTTCTAAACATAACGATTTTCGCAGAAAATCGAATGCGCGGTGGGCCGAACATTTACCCGGGAAGCGGGGGCAAGTGCGCTGGATAGGGATTAAATGTTCTTGAACTTTTTTCTTTCTTTTTTCTTTCAAGAGAAAAAAGAAATACAGAGAGGAATGAAGTTTTTATTTTTCGTTTATTTTTAATCGGGCAAAAATGTTTTTTTTCTTATTATACCCCATTTTTTCTAATTGATTAGTTTGTTATTTTCAAAATCATAATACAACCCCGGATAATTATACCAATCAGGCATATTAGAAACATATATGTTTTTTTCAGCAGTTTTACTCACAATAGTTCCATATTCGTTGTTTTGAGTGTGAACGACAGGAGCATCATCAAAACTACAAATACGCCGCCATCTTTCTTTCTTTACAGAAATACTTTGATCGTGTCTTATTAAAAACTTTGTTGAATCGTTAATAATGAGTTTTGGACATGCATCTTGATATATAAGATAGATGTTCCCATTCTCTCCCCAAACATTGTCTATAAGTATAAAAGTTCACAAGGTTGTTGTT
>DBXF01000047.1:0-13330 GCA_002309295.1 Bacteroidales bacterium UBA1219
TATTTGGTTTTCAGGATTATAAAAGGTGCTATACAACGTCCCAGATGGGGGAACAAGCGAATTATGCCGTTGAGCAGACTTCGTAACGCCTTTTTAGGCTGAGGACGGTTGGTATCGAAAAATCCGTTTTCCACACGTAGAATCCGTTGGTATCTTGCCAGAAGTCGCCTGTATTCCGAGAGGGGCAGCACCCGTTCCGTCCAGCTGCCAGTGGCGGGGTCGCAGGTGTTGTAGCCGTCCACAATCGGCAGAGGTTTTTCTCCGTCAACAACGGCTTTGATATCGTCAAAAACGAGGCCTCGCGTTGCAGAAGCCCAGTGGTTCAACCGGTCTTCGTCGAAATCGGGATATTGACTACGGATATATTCGCGACGCAAGGTGTAAAAATTGGGATTCTCGCATGTGCCGGTCTCATCGCCAACCATAGCTTTGTGCAAACGCCTAACTTTTAGAGTATTGCAAGGATTAGAGGCAGTGGTGAACACCATTTTTATGGATGGGTTTACGGAAATGACATCTGCGAAAAAGGCGTCGAGACGGTAAATATGCTCGATAACATCGACAGAAACGAGGTAATCGGGTGCGACGTTATTTGCCTTACACCAGTTTTTTAGAGTATGCGAATCGCCGCAGACAAAGGCGTCGGGACCCAAGCCGAGGTTGCGCGTCAGTTCCTCGGCGGCGTGTGTAGATTCGGAGGATATATCCACATAAATAACTTTGGCCACGCCATACAACTTGGCAAATTGCGAAAGAAAAGCACAACCACCGCCGTAATCAACCAACACGCTGTTCTCCACATCGTCGAGCCCTTGCAGACAGGTCGCATAAATCTTGGCGTAATAAGGCAATGCCTTCACGTTTTTCTTCAGTCTCCGCTTGCTTTCGTCGGCAATGGGAAGTTCATCGAATTCAATGCAATTCAAGGCATTGAGCAATTCGTCGGTAGTCCTTTTCCAATCTTTCTTTTCTCCGTTTCTCATCCCCTACGTTTTTTTTATCGCTACCAAAAGACTGAAAAACAGACTATTGCTCTTAAAAATTTGGAAATATGGAACCTGCTCCGCTCCGTAAAGTCGGTACGAATGCTCTATTCCTTCGTCCATACTTCCTTCGAAATCAAACACTTCCGTTCGTCCAGAAAGTCGTTGCAACACTTTCCAGAACAGCAACTCTGACAAGCCGTTGACGTTGGTGTCGAGCGCTGTGGCCGACATCAGCGAGTAAGCGGAACTGCCGTCGTAAACCACAAAACGCATGGCCACTTTTTCGCCAGTTTTGTTGTCGGCAAGACCGATAAAAAGGCCGTATCCTCGGGCTATGGCCTCATTGCAAAGATTTACAACAAAGTCTTTGGAAAACAAATACTTACCAGTTTTCTTCTCCCAATATCCACGATGAAAATCGTAGAATTCCTCCGCCGTGATGTCGGTTATTTCGTGGTAGTCCTTTTCGAGATGAAGAATCTTTTTCTGTCGGCGGTCGCGGTCGAAATTGGCAAACACCTTGTCGAGGTTGGAGAGGTTCTTTATCTGATAGGTATAGCGTGTTGTCTGCTTGTAGCCCTGCCAGAAAAAGGGCAGCCAGTTGGTTATCCTTGGCGAGAAATTTTGACAGAAATAACTGATATGCAGTGCTTTCAGACGTTCGGCGAAATAGGTGCACACTTTCTTTTCGAAACTGAGACGCTCGTTTTCGTTCTTGAAATCGTTTTTCAGATACCAAACGCCGTTGAACTGCGTAAGTTGGGGCTGTAGTATATATCTCATCCACAGCTTTTTACCGATAAGGAAGGGCATCACGGCCTGAACTTCGCCATCACCGTTGCTGTACAGCAGAACGTCCCACTGTTTGCCGGCGCACACGGCATCCATCCACCAATGTTGCAGAAACAGAGGTATTTCGGGATGCAATTCGCAAATCTGCCTATATTGTTCCTTGTCAGTCATTTATAAAAAAGAAAAGCAACAGAGCGTTGTCCGTTGCTTTTATCTTGTTCATTTTCAAATTATTGTATCACAACATCCACACGGTTGTTGGCCACCTTGCCTTCGTAGGTGAGGTTGTCGCCGATGGGGTTCTCGGAGCCGAGAGCCTCTATCTCGATGCGATGAGGTGCGATATTGCGTTTCACAAGGCCTTTTTTGATTATTTCGGCACGTTTTTTGGATATGGCTATGTTGTAGGTCTCGGTGCCGTTGTCGTCGGTGTAGCTTTTCAGAAGCACCTCCAGACGTTCGTTCTGCTGCAGGTATTCGGCAAGCTCGTCGAGTTCGGCATCGAAACTGGCGTAAAGTTCGGTGCTGTTGGGCAGGAACTTAATGGTACGGAAGGTCTGTGCGCCCTCTGCGGCATTGGGGAAGAAGTCGATTTTCTTTGTTGCAAAGAAAAGCACCTCGCCCACGATGATTATGTCGTCGGTAGGTTTATCCATGTTTACATAATCGGAGCCGAACCAGTAGCGGTAATCGATTTGTGCCACCTGAATGGTGATTTTGTTGCGGTACTCGCGCAGTTTCATCCATTCCGAGAAATTCTCGAGAGCCTCTTTGGCTGCCTCGCCGGCCTCCTGTTCGAGACGCATACGTTTAACCTTGTCGGTGATGTCGGGATTGATAGCGTAGATAGCGCAAATTTTCACCGGCACACGGGAGTTGGTTTCCAAGAAGTTCATTATCGGTTTGAACTCGCCCCAAATTTCCTGACGTGAATCCTTGATAGGTTTTTCTTTGTCATTTATCGAATTGAATGTCAGGTAATTGAAATTACAATAATATTTTTTCTTTGTATTGAAAGTGGTGAAACGCCAAACGGAGTCGAAATCGGTTTTGCGTACCTTTTTCTTACCCTCCAGAATGGGGTTGACTTCCTTTTTGCTTTTCTTCTGGGCCATGCTTACCGATGGGGCTACAAGCAGCAGGGCGGCTATTATTATCAGTATTTTTTTCATTGCAGTAAGGTTTTATTCGTTGGTATTTTTTATGTTGTTGGGTTCGTAAACTGAATGATTTTCGCAATAAAGCAGACGGGCTTTGAATTTGTCTATCATAATGTAGTCGTGGGTGGAGATGAGGAGTGTGGTGTTGTATTCGCGGTTGATTCTCAAAAAGAGGTTCATTATCTCTTCGGATGTCTGCGGGTCAAGGTTGCCGGTGGGTTCGTCGGCGAGGATCAGCTCGGGATTGTTGAGCAAAGCACGTGCAATGCCCACGCGTTGCTGCTCACCTTCTGAGAGACGGTGTATGGGGTACAACACTTTGTCGGGCAGGCCCACGGCCTCTATCACCTTGAGGATGCGTTCGTCGATGTCGTTTTTGTTTTTCCAACCGGTGGCACGCATCACAAAACGCAGGTTGTCGTAAACATTACGGTCGTTGAGCAGCTTGAAGTTCTGGAAAACGATGCCTATCTTGCGGCGGAGCAGAGGAATTTTGGATTTCTTTATCTTTGTCATATCGTAGCCGCAAACAAGAGCCTCGCCTTCGGAAACGCGGGTGTCGGCGTAGAGCGAGCGGAAGAGCGTGGTTTTTCCGGCGCCACTTTTACCTATCAGATAAACGAACTCGCCTTTGTTCACAGTGAGGTTGACGTTCTGCAAAACGGGATAGTCGTCGTTTTTGATAGTTGCGTGCTGCAATAATATTATCGGTTGTGTATCCATTGTTTATGTTTGGTTACTATACGTTATTTTGTCGGTTTTATTGTTTGTTTCTTACGCTAAAAGTCTTTTATTCGATAAATTCCATCAGCTCGCGCTCCACCTCGACTGTAATCACAGACGACACACAATTGATGCGCACGGCGAAATTGCCTTTCTTTTCGTCGGACACCAGTTCGCCCTCAAGCCCGTCGAACACATCTCCTGATATAAGGCGGACACGCGCACCCTTTTTGAGCTGTGAGTTGTTTTGAACAAACAACTCTTTTTCCGACGCTATCAGTCGGCGCAAGGCGTCAATCTCGTTCTCGGTGAGTTCGGCAATTTCGTCGCCGAAACGCACGTAACGGGTAATCCCCGGCTGCTCGAGCACGCTGTATAGCTGTTTGAATTGTATATGCACAAAGATATACGAACTGAATAGCGGAGTTTCAACCCATTTCTTTCGGTCGTGCCATTTGTGCAGACGCCTTTGCAGGGGCAGATACGGCTCAAAGCCGCTGTGCAGAAGCTGGTCGCGGACCTTTTTCTCGGCACGTGGCTTGGTGTAGAATGTAACCCAATGTAAATCCGTATCTTGTGGCATCTATGCTATTTCTTTATGTACGACAAAAACTCCAAATCCAACGAAAGGGACATAAACATTGTAACTTTCCAAACATCAACAATTTGGTTCTTAATGTCACCTTTCAATATATCCCCTTCTTTCCAATCGCCGGCAAGAGCTTGATATTCAGCGACATTAGCGCCCACTGTAAAATGGAAGAAGTCCATAAATTTGAAACTTGGCCCAAAGTAGAAGTTCTTAAAAAGGTTGGAACCGCCGAATCCCACATAAAAGCCCAAGTCATATGTAAAATTTTGATCGAAACGTTTGAAGTTTATCTTTCCATCAGAGGTATCTTTATTCTTGTTTTTATGGAAAAGCGGTGTCAAATCCCACAACATTACCGATGCGCCGGTAATAAAATCGAATTCTATATTTCCGGCATTTTTGTTAGTTATTTTATAAACCAATTCACCATTCTCATAATCTGCCCTCACATACCAGTCGGGTGTGCGGTAGAAACGCATTGCAATACCCTGAATAACACGCACTTTCTTTTTCTTATTGGTGGCGTTGTTTATCTTGGCCTCGGCTTCTTCGGCGCGTTTGCGGGTATATTTCAGCTCTTCATCTTTCTGTATCACAATCTTTTGTGCAGCCATAAGCTCGTTGCGCAGCGAGTCGGAGAGTTGCAAGTAGTGGTCGCGGTCGTTGCGCACACGGCGGTAGTTGGCTTTCTGGTTAACAATTTCGGTGTCGCGCATGCTCATCTCGCGGCGCAGGTATTCCACCTCGCGTTGCTTGGCTTCGATATTCACCTCCTGAGCTTTGATAAGTCCTTCCAGACGAGTAGTTTCCACACGGGTGTTGCCCATGGAATCGCGGAAAGAGCTTTCACTACGTGCCACACGCAGTTCCATCTCCTGCAGCTGACGCACTTTTTCAATGAGTTGGTTGTTCTTTTGGTCGAGTTGATGAATGAGTTCCGAATTGGCGCTAAGCAACGAGTCCTTCAAACGCATGTTGGAACGGAGGCTCTTTTTCAGACTTTCGATGGTGTTCTGCTGTTTGATGATAATTTGCGTCATTTTTGCGACGGAGTCGCTGCACGCCTTGGTTTCGTTAAGGCGTTTTTGTGCTTCGACGAGCATTTTCTGCAGCGTTTCGATACGTTTCGCCATGGCAACGGAGTCCTCGCCATACATTCGACGGGCATCGTACAACCTCTGCTCCGTGGCTTTCTGCTGACGTTGGGCCATGGCTAGTTCTCCGCCGTTATTATCCTGTGCCACAGCAATTTGCACAGAGAAAGACATCAACAACAAAACTATGGAAACAACGGGTTTCCATAAAAATATTGTGGCCTGAGATTTTCGTTTCATCATTTTTTTCTGTCATTAAAGGCGGTGCAAAAATAATGTTTTTTGCAATGTCATTATTTCCACTGTTTCAATATTTTTCAACAACGTTTTGTTGTAATCGCATCAGTTGCCGTTGAGTATTGTCAAAAGCAGTTTTGCCACCTTTGGACGCACCGACGACGCCGACACTGTTTGATTGTTAACCAAGATGGAGAAACAGATTTTTTCGCCGTTGGCACGGGTGGCGTAGCCAGCATACGAGCAGACGCCCGTCATTGTGCCTGTCTTTACGTATATCTCGGAGTTTGCTGGCATCTGTCCGGAGAGCAGATTGCGTGCGGTGCCGCTTTCGCCGACTTTGGGAAGGGTTTTGCGGAAATCCGTGTAGTAGTCGGTCTTATAGACTTTTGCAAGAAATTCGGTGAAAAAACGTGCCGTGGCCATGCCTGCCCTCGACAGTCCCGAGCCATCGACGATATTCACTGCCGTCATATCCATATCTTTCTCTTTCAGATACTTATTAACGGCGTTAGCACCATTTTTAAAGTTGCCCTTGCCGTAAACATGGTAGCCAAGATATTTGAAAATGCTTTCGGCGTAGATATTGTTGCTCGTCATATTGGTGTACTGCGAAATGATATTATAAGACACTGAGTAGTAATCAAATATCACATTGGCTTTAGTCGAAGAAGAAACCTCGTCGGAGGCATGTGACGAAACGTTGAAGTTTTTGTTACGAAGATAGACGGAGAAGAGCTCTGCGCAGGATTTTCCGGGATTTGGCAAGGCACCGCGCACTTTGAAGTTGTTTTTTCCCAGCGGCACCGTTCCTTCGTAATAACGCATCGAAGCCGTAGGCGTTCCGTAAATCACCACTTGGTCGCCGGAGTTAGCTGGACCTGTGGTTACGTGGTTTTGCGCCCTCACGTCGATGCCCTTGGGCTGCACATGGTCGATGGAGGCGGGAAATCCCTCGCGGCGGTCTGGGTTGAAATATACGAAGTACATGTTTTCGTGGAAGTTAAGACCTGTGGCGCCGCATCCGTAGTAGTTGCCCACATCGCCCCACACCCAGGTGTCGTGGAGCTGCGGTCCGTCGAAAATGGTGGCGTCGGCCAGCACACGGCCGTTGACACTGACGATGCCTTCTTTTCTCAAGGCGTTGTACCACAGACGGAAAAGGGTGTCCATCACCGTCTGACGGTAGCGGTACGAGCCAAGCAGGGGGTCGCCGCCGCCGATAATCACCAAATCGCCGTTGAGTACTCCGTCGCGGGTGATGCTGCCGGTATATCCCAACGAAGTCTTGAAACGGAAGCCTTTGCCAAGATACTCGAAACCGGCGGCAGTGGTGAAGATTTTCATCAGCGAAGCAGGCGACATGAGGCGGTCGGCATCGTAGCTGTACTCCTCTTTGTTTTGGGTGATATTGTACACACTCACAGCCACCGAAGCGTGTTTCAGCTGGCTGTCTGAAGTCATTTTCTTCACCTCGTCGGCAATTTTCTTGTTTTGGGCCGACACATTGCCCGCACCAAGCGAAAAAGCAAGAAAAGCAATTACTAAAGCATTATAAGTCAGTATCTTGTTCATCATTATGGAATGTTTGGTTCATATTATCAATAGTCTGCAAAATATTTTCTCGTCCATAGCCTGTAACCGACGACGACAACAGCATTTCGGGAAGGTCCTCCCAGTCCTGGAGCATCCGCCGTTTGAAAGAGTTGATATTTTGCGCTGTCTCACGCTGTTTATTTTTGTCGGTCTTTGTAAAAATCACCATCAGCGGGACTCCGTTTTCGCCAAGAAAGTTAATAAACTCTATGTCAATCTCTTGCGGCGGTATCCGTGAATCCACGAGCACGAAAACGCACATCAGGTTGGGACGGTTGAGCAGGTAGCCTTTCATCATCTTGTTCCATTTCTCGCGCTGTTTTTTGGAAATACGTGCGTATCCGTAGCCGGGCAGGTCCACCAGATACCAGTCACCGTTTATCTCGAAATGATTGATTAACTGCGTTTTACCAGGTTGTACGCTGGTCTTTGCCAATTTGCCGTTGCCTGTGAGCATGTTTATCAACGACGATTTGCCCACGTTAGAGCGTCCCACAAAGGCGTACTCAGGTTTTTCGGGAGAGGGACACTTGAGGTAATCGCTGTTGCTAACTACGAAATTGGCACTTTTTACAATCATTGCGAAACGGTGTTTTCGTCGTTGGTATCTTTTTTCTTTGCCCTACGCGCCCTTGTACGCTTTCCTATCTCGCTAATTCTCAACTTAGTCCAGTCGATTTTAAAGAACAGCGGACGTTTGAAATAGCGGTTGCGGGTGCGATACGAAAGCAAGTGGCGGTCTTTCTTTTCGGGATATATGTCTTCGAGGGTAACAAGTATGCCTGTTTCATCGACATTGCCGAAAGGCTCGTTGATGGCAGTGCCGAACGAAATCATTGTCGAAGAGAGGTTCATATAGGCGTTTATCAGCGGCGGCACGGAGCTTCCCAGCGCACGCACCTGACGCACAAGTGTCTGATAATCTTCCTTATAGTTACGTCCGTCGAACATTTTTACAAGCTCGTTGTAGTCCGACGTTATTTTCATCGGCTCGAAAGGCCAAACAAGCCCGTAGCGGTCGGGGAAATGCTTTTGGTAGAAATAAAGGATATAGTCCTTGGCAATACAATTCATGTCGGGATACATAGTAACCTTGCCGAAGAAATATTTGGTGTTGGGCATTTCCACGGCAATGGTGCCGAGTCCGTCCCAAAGGTTGTCGAGGGAGTACATGCCCTTGCGGAGATTGTTGGAGGGTTGGAAATCGGGCTGCACAAACGAACGTCCAAGTTCCACAGTATAAGGCAGATAATCCTCCACAAACTTATCGGTGAAATGGAAAAGTTCGGCGGTGGGGCTGAAAAAAGTGCCGTCCACTTTGCGTAAGATATTGGAGCCGTGGATGAAACGGTATCCGCCAACAATCTCCTCAAATTCGGGGTTCCACACGAAAAGTTGCTTGAAACAATAAGGTTCGGGGGCGGTGTCGAACTCGTCGATATCCACCTCTTTGCCAGTGCCTCCGCCCTCGGTGGCGAAGCTAATCTCGCGCAGACGGCCTATTTCGCGCATTATATTGGGCGAGTGTTCGGCGGTGGTGACATAAATCTCGTTGTTTCCGAAATTGGAACGGCGCAGATAGATGTCGCGTTTCAACTCTTTCTTTATCAACGCCTTGTCAACGGGTGGGATTATATAACTCAAGTCTGTCATAACAGTCTATTTTTCGAATTGTTTGTTGGGGTTTTCGGCCAGCTGGTACACATATTCGCGCACCTTGGCAGCCCATTCTTCGGGTTTGTAAGTCTTGTCGAAAGTGGTGCTGGGGATTGTCGGTCCGAAAACCAGACGAATCTTGCCGTTGCGCATGCGGAACATCTCGCTCGGCAGGAGCAATTGCTCGAAATTGAAGCCTATGTGCAGGGCTTTGCGGATGTTGGCCCAGCGGTAGAAACGTTTGGAGTTCTGCGCATCGACGTACACGGGGGTGATGTCGCGGCTGTAGCGCACCGACTTTTTCACGAAGGTGCGTTTCCACTCCAAGTCGCGGATAACGCCTTTTTTCTTGCGGGAACAGAGTCCGGCAGGGAAATAGAGCAAGGTGTTCTGTCCGGCGAAAGTCTCCTCGAGCACCTTCACGTTTTCGGTGTTCTTGCCGAATTTGTTGATGGGCACGAAACTCTGGCGCAGTCCGGGCAGGTAAAGCAGTATGTCGTTGACGGGGAACAGGATGTCGGGACGGGTGCGGCCCACCTCGGCGATAAGCGCCATGCCGTCGACGCCGCCGAGCGGATGGTTGCCCACAATCATCGGGTTGACGGCGGAAGAAGGGATGTTTTCGGGATTCACAATCTCCACGGTAACGTTAAGTTCGGCAAGGATGGCCTGTGCGAAATCAGGACCAAACTTGTCGCGGTACTTGTAAATAAGGTAGTTTATTTCATCGACGTGGAGCAGACGTCCCACCCAGCGCACCACGAACTTGGGCAGCCAGCGGTGCAGACGCTCGCTTTTGGACTTTATCACCTTGTCCAAATCGATGAAACGTTCGCCAATCTCTATATTTTCTGTGTTGTCTGACATTTTTTTCGGTTTAAAACAATCTGCAAAGATACGATTTTTATTTTATATATGCAAGTGATTAGTGATTGGTGAATAGTGATTAGTAATGTGAAGGCGTTAAGTTGTTAAGGTGTCGATAAATCTTTTTTTGTTCTCCTGCTCGTTTCACTCGCGAGATCTTGTAAATCTTGTAGATTTTTTTCCTACTCGCCGTTGGCGAGTGAAATTATGGAAATCTTGTAAATCACTTCCGCCGTGGGCGGAAAATTCCACTCTGGAAAAACTGTTCGTATTATTATAATTTTCTGCTCACTTGCAACCCTATTCTGTTGCCCGTTGTTCACATGTATTATTATATTTTTATATGTGTTCACGATTGCTTCGCAATTCAGGGCGTAATTGGTGGAATTGTTTTTTATGACCGGAGGTTAACACCTCCGGCTGTATGCTGTCGCCCCTTCAGGACTCATTTCTCCGCTCCCTTTGGTCGCTATCGAAATGTCCACTGGACATTTCTTCACCCTTTCAGGGCTTTTTGGTAAAAAGTTTAATATCGGCTTCGCCGAGTTAAAGGTTCCGAACTCCGAACTAAAAATCATTGTTCATTGTCAATTGTTCTTCATTGTCAATTGTTCATTGTCAATTAGCTCTGAATATCTGATTATCTGAATGTCTGAAAATCTGAAAATCTTAACATCCAATATTCCAACTTTTTTTCGTATATTTGCACTATTACTGCCAAAATCAAAGCAACGGCAGTCGACTATCAATCAAATTGTTACAACAAAATGTCGAAACTTACGGCGCGGATACCGGACAACAACGTGGAGGAACGGAAATACATCATCTCCGTTCTGTTCCGGGATTTTCTGAACGCCGAGCCACCGTTGATAGAAGTGGCCGACACCGACTGCACCACACTTTTGTACGAAGACAAAAAAATCGTTTTCCGCGACCATTTCTGGAACGCCCACCCCGAACCTCTCTCCTACCTCGACATCCGCAACCTGCCCAAACCAACTTTCTTCAAGTCAAAAACGTATCACGAGGCAGAAGATAATCCTATCATTTATTACAACATAGAAATACCCTTTGTTTTAGGCAACGAAGAATACGAAATCCCCGTCCTCTACGGTAATGACGAGTGCAAAATAGAACACGATGTCCCAACAAACACAATCAACTGTGGCATAGACATTTGGGCATCAGCTTTCTTTTTGCTGACACGCTGGGAGGAGTATGTGAATCCCACCCGCGACGAACATGGGCGTTTCCCCGCTAGCGAAAGCATAGCACTGAAATACAATTTCCTGCATATTCCAATCGTAAACATCTACGCATATATGCTGACGGAAATGCTGAAACGCATTGGTTATCACCTAGAAGACGACGAAAACAGACATGAGAAAAACGACATTCTTGAAAGACAGCTCGTCCTCACTCACGACATCGACATTTTGCAAAGCAACCCCAAATGGAAGTCCATCGGCGGCGACATCCTCAAACGCCACGACCTGAAAATTGCGCTGCACCGTCTTTTCACTTTCCGCGACCCGCTGGACGGTTACGACTATCTGATGGACAAATCGGAACATATTGGCACAAAGTCCATTTTCTTTTTCATGGCCGCCGACCACCGCGAGGGTTACTCTGACAACTATCTAAACACCAAGAAGTTTACCGAAACCATTGAAAAAATCAAAAAACGTGGACACATCATCGGGTTCCACGCCGGACACGGCACCGCCGACAATCCCGAGCGCTACGCCGAGGAGTTGCAACTGCTACGGCAGCACACGGGGTTGGACATATCCTATTCGCGCCAACATTTTCTGAGATTCGACATGCCGCACACTTTCAACATATTGGAAGCCAACGGCATAACCCACGACTTCAGTCTCGGCTACAGCGACAGCGAGGGGTTCCGCTGCGGCACGGGCAACAGCTACCAAGTATTCGACTTCCTTGCCCGCAAAACTCTGAACGTGCGCGAAGTGCCGCTGATAATCATGGACAGCACTCTGAACCACACAAAACATCTTTCCGCCTCCCAAGCCGAAGAACTTTTTGAGAATTACATACCCAACTACACACCTGTCAGCATCCTTTTCCACAACTCCAGTTTCGACAACTACACTTGGAAAGGCTGGAAAAAACTCTATGACAAAATCATCGACCGATCATTAACAATAATCGATTAAATCAAGCCACAAATGAAACACCTCCTGATGATATTGGATCATTTCCCGCCGGCTTTCGCGCCGCGCATGGGTTATCTGTGCAAATATCTGAAGGATATGGACTGGGATGCCGTGGCTCTCTCCGTCCCCCACCCCACCCGCAACATGGGTTTCGAATTTCTTGAAGGATATGCCGAATCACATCTTGTGGAGAACGACTCCAGCCGTCTCGGCAACCTGCTTTACGGCCTTGCCAAACGGCGTCCGCTGTGGACTAAAGCCGACGAACAAATGTACCTGCAGGCCAAACAGCTTACAGCCGAACGCCATTTCGACGCAATACTTTGTTCCACAGCGAGTTTCTTCCCTATCTACAGTGCTTCGCGCATAGCCGAAGAAACACGCCTTCCGTTGCTTATCGACCTGCGCGACATCTACGAACAGGACGACAACCTGCAGTCGCAAAGCTGGTTATCCATGCAATTGCACAAAATGCAGATCAAAAAACGCAACGAGTTCCTTGCCAAAGCCTCGGCCGCTACCACCGTCTCCACGTGGCACAAGGAGCTGCTTTCGCAGTTCAACGATAATACAACACTGATTTTCAACGGTTTCGACAACAAATTATTCTCTTTCCCACAACCAGTGGAAACCGACAAATTCACCATCACCTACACCGGCAGCATACGTGAGTCCGGAGCAAAAGGACAGCAGACACAAAGTCCCGAAATGCTCTTCCAAGTTGTCGATGAGCTGCTGGAAGAAAGCACTCTCAACCAGAACTCGCTGAAAATCCGTTTCTTCTGCGACACACCCACACAAAACCATGTAAAACAGCTTGCCGAAAAGCACAACCTTTCGTTTGTTGTGCAATGCAACGGCTGGTGCGCCGCCGACGAGATCCCGCAGATACTTGCCGAAAGCAACGTGCTGCTTCTGCTGCTGTCGGAAAAGAACACCCACGGCATACTCACCACCAAACTGTTCGAATATATGGCCGCCAACCGCGAGATACTGTGCATCCCCAACAGCGGCGGCGAAGTCGAGACGATACTCTCCAAGGCCAATGCCGGCTGCTGCATCGATTTTGAGCCCGAGCTCCGCAACTATCTGAAGTTCAAATACAACGAATGGCAGAAAAAACACTTCGTGGAGCCGCACACCGAACGCGCCTTTGTGGAGAATTTCTCGCGCGAGCGACAGGCCATGCAGTTTGTGAACATCCTTAACAACATAATAAAAACCAACAACTTATGACACCCTTAGCCGAACAGCTGCGTCCCACATCGCTCGACAACTACATCGGGCAGACCCACCTTGTGGGCAAAGGCGCCATACTGCGCAACGCCATCGAGTCGGGCAAAATACCCTCGATGATACTGTGGGGACCTCCGGGCATAGGCAAGACCACCCTTGCCAGCATCATCTCTAAAACGCTGAACCGCCCTTTCCACGTGCTAAGCGCCAT
>DBXF01000047.1:13375-30566 GCA_002309295.1 Bacteroidales bacterium UBA1219
TTTATCGACGAGATACACCGTTTCAACAAAAGTCAGCAGGACTCGCTGCTCGGAGCCGTGGAGAAAGGCATCATCACCCTTATCGGCGCCACCACCGAAAACCCGTCGTTCGAGGTGATTTCGGCACTGCTGTCGCGATGTCAGGTGTATATACTGAAAGAGTTTGGCGTTGAGGAACTTACGCAGCTGCTCAACACTGCCGTGAATTTCATCAAAAAGTCGCAGAACCGCACTCTGGATGTGAAAGAGACCGAAGCGCTGTTCCGGCTTTCGGGAGGCGACGCCCGCAAGCTGCTCAACGCCTTGGAGCTGATTATCAACAGCAGCGCGGCCGACACCATTGTCATAGACAACGACATGGTTTTGAACGTGATACAGAAAAACCTCGCCATCTACGACAAAAAAGGCGAGATGCACTACGACATCATTTCGGCATTCATCAAATCGATGCGCGGCAGCGACCCAAATGCGGCCGTGTACTGGCTTGCGCGAATGATAGAGGGCGGCGAGGACCCACTGTTCATCGCTCGACGGATGCTTATCTTCGCCTCCGAAGACATAGGCAACTCCAACCCCAACGCCCTACTCCTAGCCAACGCCTGTTTCGACGCCGTGAACAAAATCGGATATCCCGAATGCCGTATCATACTGTCGCAAACCGCTGTGTATCTGGCATCTTCGGTAAAAAGCAACAGCACATATATGGCCATCGACAACGCCCTTGCCACCGTGAAACAGACCGGCGACCTTGCCGTGCCGCTGCACATACGCAACGCCCCCACCATGCTGATGAAAGACCTCGGCTACCACAAGGGCTACAAATACGCCCACGACTACACCGGCAATTTCGTGGAGCAGGAGTTCCTTCCCGACCAGCTGCAAGGCACCCGTTTCTACGACCCAGGCGACAACCCGCGCGAACGCGAAACACGAAAACTGCTTGCCGAAAGATGGGGCAAAAAATACGGCTATTGAACGACAAAAAATGTTAAAAAACACTTTTTTGCTTGCACTTTCAAAAATAACACCTATATTTGCAAAACAAACAAACAAAGTATCATCATTAAAACAATACAGTTATGAAACAGATTTTCAGTTTTTTAGGCATTGCCCTCGTGGCATCGTGCATGATCTTAGTATCGTGCGACAAAGAAGAAAATAACAACAACAACCAAAACAATCAGCAACAATATCCTGATTTTAACCTCGATGGTTTCAACCTAGCACACCAGTGGGATATTTATGTAGATGATTTCAATTGTCCTGATTTTTCCGAAACAGTTATGGGAAAAATACAAGATGGTATTGACGCAGGCAATCTAGAAATATCATTCTACGGCGGTGACGAAGCAGATGAATCCAACAATTACAGAAATTGGATATTGGATTTCACAGTTCCTAACACCCAAACTGGTAATGGCTCGTTGGTTGTAGCCAGAATGGATATCAACTACTACAATCCCCAGACTCAAAGATTATATCTCGGAACAAACGAAGATGATTACGACAACACCGTAACCTTAACCCAAGACGGTAAAAAAATCAAATTTTACTGGGAAGCCGAAAGCGAACGCGGCGGTGCCGAAAATTCTTGGATTGGCGGTTACATAAACAAAGCCGATGTTAGATTCTAAACGATCGCACATCTCACAAAAAACGGGTGGACAGTACGTTCACCCGTTTTTTTATTTTTTCAAATGTTCGTCGCTGTCTAAAGTCCCAGAGTTTCCATAATGAGGTTCCACACATCGTTGTATTTATTGATAGCGCAGCCCTCGCAGGTGTCGGTGGGCGAATGGTAGCCGCCGTAGGCACCGCCTTTGGTGAGGATGAAAATGGCAGGACACCCCTTTTCCACAAAGGGATAGTGGTCGCTGTTGGCAGAGTTTTTACGTGGCTCTATATCAGCCACGTAGCCACGTTCGGCGTTCACAGCCTTCATCTTTTCAAAAAATGCCTTGGTGTTGTCGGCCTGGGCGTTGAACACGACAATGCCGTCGTCGCCGCCGCAAAAGAGGTCGATATTTACGACAATCTTAACCTTGGCAAGGTCGATTAATGGATTTTTGGCAAAAAATTTCGAGCCCATCAGTCCCGACTCCTCGCCGCTGAAAAAGAGGAACACCGTGGTGTATTTGGCCGGATGGTGTGCGAAATGGCGTGCCAAGTCGAGCACCGCCGAAGTGCCGCTGGCATTATCGTGGGCGCCAGGATAATACACACTGCCCACCTGTCCCACATGGTCGTAGTGGCCCATAAACACTATCATGCTGTCCTTGCAGAGGGTGCCAGGCACAAAAGCGGCCACATTTTGCGTATGATGGCAGGCATAACGATTGTCGATACGCACCTTGATTTTTTTAGGCAGTTCGGTCATCAGGTCACTTTTTACATACAAAACGCTGTAATCCATAGGTTTAACATTGGCCGGTATCGACATCGCCGGCATGGATTTCACACCAAGCACAACGCCCGCCGAGCCAAGCGGATTGGTGCCGCGTTTTATCTGATTTACAATACGCAGTGCCGATTTGTTAAGTTCTCCTTCGTCGCTAACATCCAGATACACAAAGCTTTTGGACAGGACTTTTTTGTATTCCGTGCGGAACTGCTGCACCTCGTTTTCCTTGTCGATACGTTTGGCGTCGAAATACAGCATTTTGTACTTGCCGTTGCAAGGTTTAGAAATAGACACAGGACTGAAGTCGACGCCCTGCACGAGTTTTTTTCTGCCCAGCGCAAGTTCCACCTTGCCGTCCAAAATGCATGTGTTGAAAGTGTAAGGCTGCAGATATCCATCGGCAAGAGGCAATGCTCCCACGGCTTTCAGCTTTGCGGCAAGATAGTCGGCTGCGAGGCTGTCGCCACGGAAAGCGGCGCTACGTCCGTGAAACTGAGGCGAAGTAAGGTCGCGGATGGTGTTGCGCACAAAAACGCTGTCCTGCGCATTAACGGTGGCAAGAGTTATGCAGAGGCACGAAAACAGGATGATTCTTTTCATATAATTACGACTGTTTTTCATTTAACATATAATTGCCGCGAATTAATCACAAATTACTATTATTCAATAATTGACGGCTAATTATATGGCAATTCGAGTTCCAAGACTTTGAGTCAATTTATTTGATGCTTATCCACTACATACCGACTTCGTTTTTTATGGTCGCTACGCTCAAAATTACAGAAAAATTTAGTTCAAAATTACACAAGAATATTTTCTTACAATTTTTTTATCCAATTTTCTTATAATTTTGAGGCCGTCAGGCCGACCTGCCGGGCAGTATCTTTCAATCAAAAAAAAATTAAAAAAAGGAGAAAGTCTGAAAGAACTTTCTCCCTATGATTTCACATGATAAGCGTTTTACGCACCAATCAGGTTGTGGTAAGCAGCGGCGTCGAGCAGAGTGTCGGCTTCAGCGGCGTCGGTAACTTTGATTTTCACCAACCAGCCTTCGCCGTAAGGATCGCTGTTGACGATAGCGGCGTCGCTTTCGAGAGCGGTGTTCACTTCAACTATCTCACCGCCAACGGGCAGCATGATGTCGGAAACGGTTTTCACAGCTTCGATGGAGCCAAAAACTTCGCCTTTTCCGAGGGTTTCACCTTCGGTGGTGATGTCAACAAATACGATGTCGCCCAGTTCGTGCTGTGCGTAATCGGTAATTCCTACAAAAGCAAATTCGCCTTCTACACGCAACCATTCGTGGTCTTCGGTGTACTTCAAATTTTCGGGTACTTTCATTTTTTGAGTTTGTTTTAAATTATGTTTCGTTTACTAATATTTTTCTTTAATCGTTATATTTCAACATTTTACACTACATTTCAATACCTTTTTATGTGTGCCAAATGTTTTTCAAAAATACGTTTTTTTTCCGAATTTTCAAAAAATGGGGACAACTTTTAATCAGTTTTTACCAATACACTGTATTTCAGCAGTTTATTCTTGCAATAAATTATCCTTCGGCTTACGTTTGAAGAAACCTCCAAGGAAATGCAGTCCTTGCAGGGCGGTAAGGATATACAAAGGTGCAAAACAGAACAAATGGCGTGTGCGGGCCTCAAACAGTGCCTCGAAGATTGTGAGAAAAACCAATGCCAGCATTACCGTCCGTTCGCGTCTGCCAGTTTTGCCGAAGGCCGCTAACAGGCTGAGCATCAGCAACCCCATCCACATTATCTGGGCAAAATTGGCCCACAAATGGTAATACTTGCCGCGCGGCCACGTGGTGTAGTACAAATCCCTTGCCACAGGCGAGATTGTGGCATTTTTCGGGGGGAGTATCTTTTTGTAGAAATTGCCTTCCCACCCCCAGCCGAAAGTGCCGTCGAAGTAGTTTACAATTGTCTTTTCAGCAATATGTTGGAAAAATACGCCCACACCCATTTTTTGCAAACGGCGCCCGGTTTCGGAGAAATTGGCCTTGGCACGCTCTTTCCTGTTGGGACAGGCACGCGAAAAAGCCACATCATCTTCGGTGTACGAGCCGATTGTCTGGGTGTTCATCCCCATCATAAGATAATGAGGGAAACCGAAAGCCGACTCGCTGCGGGTGTGTATGCCAATGCTTTTTATCGCGGTAGCGCAGAGCACGGCACCGATTAGCAGTCCGGCCACGACAGCGATGGCACCGTTGCGGAGCTCTTTCCGACAAGGCCTGCGCAACACTCTTTTCCTAAGACGAATGAGCCTCAACCCGTAAACCATTATCAACGAAGCAAATACCAACACAGTCTGTGGTTTAATCTTGTAACCCACCACTGCCACAAGGCAAAGCAAAAACAGCCTTACGCTGCGTTTGCGGCACACCGAAGTTAACGCCAGCCACAGCATCGCCAAGGGGAACACCAACGCCATTGTGTCGGAATAAGGTATTGACACCCACGGAGATACTATCACCAACGAGAAAAACAGCAGATAACCGACACACGCCGTTCTGCCATCTCGCATCTTGCAAAGCAACTGAAAAAGCATCGCTCCCGAAAGCCACACCAGCAGGCACTGCACAACGAGCAACAGAAACACATCGCTCTGTCCCATGCCAAGCCAGTGTGCGAGGGTAAAAATCCAAATAAAAATTCTGAGCAGCAACAAGTTATTCGGATTTTCGCTAAAATAATGTTCGTGCACATTTATGTCTTTCCCGGCCACCGCATCGCGGGCAGCATCGGTAAGGGTGCCCACATCCCAGTTGGTCTCAAAATAGTAGTTCCACACAAAAAACATCTGCAACACACATATCAAAGCGCTGACAATGAGGAAGGTATATTTACCACTATTCGACGATGTACGGAGTTTAAAGAACGCCATTCCTATAATTGCTACAAATGCCACGCCTATCAGTCCACACCAAATATTCGACAATGCAGTTTCGGGCTTGAAAATGCTCTCGCACTCAATCACATGGTTGAAACAATTTGAAAACAAGCACAATAGCACAACGGCCAGCATAATCAGGAAAAAGACGATTTTCACCAACATGCCGCGCTGCCTGAATATCGAAATGCTGCTCATTTTCAAGTTATTAAGAAGCAAAATCGGGAACTACCATTCGTAATCCCATTCGGCGTCGTTGTCCTGCTCCTCCTCCACATACACCTCCTCGCGTTCCTCACGTTCCTTTTTGCTGTAGAGTTTCTCCAAACCTTTGTTGGCAAAGGCTTTCACGTTGTCTTTCTTGTCCTCTTCGATAATCTTTTTCAGATCGTTGGCAACGCCCTGATATTTCGGGTCCACAATGCTCATATCACGGTAGATGATGGCACCTTTGTAGTAGTGCATCAATATCTCCTGATACTTGTAACCAAGCGTAACCATACGTATCGCACCTTCTTGGCTCAGGCCCACGCCGTGACCGTAGCCGCGGCCATTGAGGGTAACTTTGTTGCCGTTGGCGGAGACCGAGAAAAAGGTGGATTTCAGTTTGAAATCGGTACGGATTTTTGTAAGCGGTATGTTGTGTATACGGGCTTTGCGCTCATCTTGTTGGAAAGTTAAAAGTTCATCGCTTATTGCGGAGTCGGCGGTATTGAGTTTATGTTTTTTGGAGAAATAGTTAAGCCACTCGAAGCGAGTGAGTTCCTTTTTCCAGACAGATTGTTTCATACGATAGGAGAAGGTGTCGGGGACGGAGCGCAGATATGGTATCTTTGCCGACCACACGTCCTCGGAGTTGGCGGTCTGTCCGCCGGAATTGGAGTGGAACGGCGTGTCGATGGGTTTGCCGTCCTTGTCCACAAGTATCTCGCCTACGCTCTGCAGTGTGCCGAACACAATTTCGGGACGGATGCAGCGGTTGTAGTAGGCCTGGCAGTGCACGTCGTCGCAGAAGTTGTATCCGTCGTTTTTGTGTTTGTTTTTGTTGCGCAGAGCCCATGTGCGCGAGATGATGGCCTGCACACGGAAAATGTCGGTCTGGTCGGGCTTGCCGTAAATCTCCGACTGCACCACACCGGCAATGTAAGTCTCGAAATCGACATCGGTAACAAATTCCAACGAATTGTTTTTCAATACCTTGATATATACATCGCCCTCGTAGGTGCGTTGTTTCTTGCCTGTGGGGTTGATGCAGAACAAACTTGCCGAATCCACCGAGACAAGAGAAATTTTTTCGTATGTACCTAATTCGTAAGCATTTGCGGCCACCCATACTTTGCCGTTTGACACTTTCACCTCCACACTGCGGTTCAGGTCGAGGGTGTCGGAAATGGCTTTGCCAGAAGCGTCCCTAACCACGTAACGACCTACGTCGAAGGAGATTACGGCCTGCGTAATCTTGGAGGCGGAGTAAATTCGCACCTTCACCCTTTCGGCATTTACGGTGAGTGTAACGAACAGTAGTACAAGCGTTATGACAAGTCTTTTAATCATCGGCAGTATTATTTAAAAAAGCAAGTATCGAATTTACAGTGCGTTGCGAAGCACCTACGCCGCCGAGCTGCTCTTTCAGAAGGTCGTACTCGTGTTGCAGGTTCTGGCGGTAGGATTCGTCAACGGTTATTTTTCTGAACTCAGACTCAAGGTCGTTGGCGTTCAAATCGTTCTGTATCAACTCTTTGACAACGGGTTTGTCGGCGATGAGATTGACCAGAGAGATGTAACGCACTTTGGCAAAGCGTTTTGCAATGAACACCGAAAGGGCGTTTGCCTTGTAGCACACCACCAGCGGCAGGTCGAACAGCGCAGCCTCGAGAGTGGCTGTGCCTGAGGTTATTACGCCCGCAAAAGCGGTTTTCAGCAAGGGATAAGTCTGGTCGTAAACGATGGAGACGTTGTCGGAATGGATGTAGGGAGTGTACATCGAGCTTCCGAGAAGTTTCATGCCGGCAATAACAAACTGATATTCGTAATGTTGTGCAGCCAGTTGACACATATCGGGCATCATTTTGCGGAGCTCCATCTTGCGGCTGCCGGGCATAAGGGCGATGATGGGACGCTCGTCTAGGCTGTTGCGGGAGCGGAAATCGTCGGCAAGTTGGGCGTTTTTGTCGAACTCGGCGATGGCGTCCAGCAAGGGGTGTCCCACAAACTCCACATTCTGCACGTTGTTGCGGTCGTAGAAAGGTTTTTCGAAAGGCAGTATTACGTACATCATATCCAGCACTTTGCGCATTGTCTTGATGCGGCCTTTCTTCCACGCCCACACCTGCGGGGAGATGTAGTAGAAGTTTTTAAATCCCTGAGCGTGAGTAAATTTGGCTATCTTGAGGTTGAAACCCGGGTAGTCGATAAAAATAACGGCGTCGGGGTGGAAGTCCACTATGTCCTTTTTGCACAAAGCGATGTTTTTCAGCACCGTACGCAGGTTTGCCACCACTTCCACAAAACCCATAAAGGCAAGGTCGCGGATGTGTTTCACCAGCGTACCGCCCACCGACTGCATCAGGTCGCCGCCCCAGAAACGGATTTCCGCCTGTGGGTCGCAGCGCAAAATGGCTTTCATAAGATTGGAGCCGTGCAAATCGCCCGAAGCCTCGCCTGCTATGATGTAGTATTTCATTGATTCAGAATTATTTAAACATCACTTCAAAACTACGCACCAAAAACACTATATAAGCCGTAAGAGTTACGAAAAGGACAACGGCAATGGCCTTGGCGGTTTTCATAAACTGCAAATTTTTAGTATAATAGCGCAACAGCACTATTGACGGCACAAAAACCACGAGGAAATATTTGAGATTGTTGGCCGGAGGTATGCCAAAGGCGAAGAAAACCGCTATTACAATGGCGGCCGTAAGAGCTATGGAAGCCACGGAAACTAAAACTCCTAAAAGAAAACTGTCTTTTTTCATAACTTATTAAAGTTCATACCGTTGTTGCAGACTTTCAATATTTTTGTAGTCGGTGTAGTCGAAGTGTGTGGGGACGATGGAAACATATCCGTTGTCGAGGGCGTGGATGTCGGAGCCGGGCTCGCGGTCGTCGCAGATAAACTCGCCAGTGAGCCACCAGTACGGCCTGCCGACGGGGTCGGTACGTTTCTCGTGGCTGTCGGCCCAGAAAGCCTGCGATTGACGACACACGCGCATGCCTTTTATCTGTTCGTATGGCAGGTCGGGGATGTTAACGTTGAGCGAAGTGCCTTTGGGCAGACCGTTTTTCAGCACATCGGCCACAATCTTGCGCACTATCGGCACGCAGGCCGAGAAATCGGCGTCTAGGTCGTGGTTGAGCAACGAAAAACCTATGGCATCGTAGCCTTTCATCGAAGCTTCGATAACGGCGCCCATAGTGCCGGAATATACCACGTTGATGGAGGCATTGCTGCCGTTGTTGATACCCGAAAGCACGAGGTCGGGACGGCGGGGCGAGTAGTATCCCGCACCGAGGTCGAAACAGTCCACGGGGGTTCCGTTGCAGGAGTAGATGCAGAGTCCCTCCTCCTCGCTCACCACACGCGTACGCAGCGGCACTGCCGAGGTAAGGGCGTGCGACATGCCGGAGCCGTTCACATCGCTCGACATCACCACTATATCGCCGAAATCACGCACGGCGTCGATAAGCACACGCAGTCCCTTGGCGTGGACGGTGTCGTCGTTGGTAAGTAGTATCAGCGGTCGCATAGCGTTATGGTTCAATTATTTAGAAACAATTTTATCTTTACCCAAGAAGAAACTTGCAGGTTGCAGTATGTTGTCGAAAACGAAATACTGAATCAGCACGGTGTCCTTGGTGTCGAGGATGGCGTACTGGCGGTTGACATCGAAGAAATCGGCCATATTCTGGTCGCCGTGTGCCGAGATAAGCGCGTCGGGGTCGGTGAATTTGATGTAGGTGCTCAGGCTACGCACATTGCCTTTGATGTCGGTGATAGTAAGGATGAAGCCCGGCTGACGTGCGAAAGTGGTGTCGAGTTCCACCTTCGGGACAACGCCTGCAAACTGGTCGAAATTGAGGTTGACGAACGACGACAGCAACTGTCCCACACGCATGGTGTCGAAAGCAGGCATCTTCTGGCCTTGACAGAAAAAGTCGAAAGCCTCGCCGCTGCGGACTAGTTCGAACGACTCCTGCGGCTGGTTGGGGATATCCACCTTCACTGACTGAATCTCGGTAACAGGCAGATTTACAATGCGGTGGCTGCGCCAAAGCTCCGGCACCGGCTCGAACCGTGGGCCGAGATAGCCGCGGAAACCGGGAATATGGACGATATACGGCTCGTCGTCGCCTTCGCGGAAAACGTAGGAACCCATATTGTCCTGCGTTTCGTGACCGACATAATATGTTGCCACAAGTTTCTCGCTTTTAAACAGCTGCAACTTACCGCCAAACCAGTTGATAAACGGAACTATCTGATACACTTCCACTTTGGTGTTGCTCACGGCGATATTGTCAACTATATTTTTCTTTGCCGCCCTGTTCACCCTTTGGCGGATGCGCATCTGGTTGAGGGTTTCGAGCAGCATATCCATCATGCCTTCGCTGGCGGGGTATTTGCCATCGACAGTCCAGGTGCTGTCGGAAGTGCGTTCGAGCAGAACTTTATTGTCGAGTTTGTCGGCCATATAAATTTTGGTGATGGCGCTCACGTCCTCGATATGGAATATCTCGTCGGAAGTGGATTTGCGGGCGCCGTGTCTTACGATAAAGAAAGCACAGATGCCCAACAAAAGGACTACGACAATAATTATTGTGTTGCGTTTTTTCATATTCTTTACAATTATTTTTTGTTGCGCCAACGGCGGACAAACAATATCACAAATCCGGCAATGGCGAGGATAAAGATAGGTACAAGGATATTGATTAGCTGATATTTAAGACGGTTCTCCTTGACAGACATCGGCTCGAGTTTGCGGAGCTTTATTTCGCGCGAGCGCAGCTGCAGTACGTCCTCGTCGCCGCAGAGGTAGTTTACCGCATTGAGTATCAGATTTTTATTGGCATACATAGTGCGGGTGTAGTTGTCGTAGCCGAGCGGATAAGGCTGGTTGTATTTGTAGTTGAAGCGGTTGCGGATCATGTCGCCGTCGGCAATGACAATCATCTTGGTGGAGTCGCTGAGGTCGCGGTAGCCCATTTCGGGGATTTCGGTGAAATAGGGCGACAGACGGTTTTTCCACGCCGAGCGGAACTGACCTTCGAGCAGGACAGCCACTGGCAGGTTCTGGTGGTTGAACAGACGCTGGTCGGGCTCCACGCGCGCCACATTGAGGTCCACACGCACAGGCACATTGGAAACGTGGGTGTATTCCGATGTGGTGAGCAGAACAGTCTTCTGTATGTCGTTATCAATCAAATCGATAGAACTAACAAACTCACCTTTTATCAAATCAAGGTTTTTAACGATGGGATGGTCGGCCGTAGGCACAAATTCGGGGAAATAGTACCACGGATGGTAATTAACCGTGGGGTTGTCGCCCACCATGCCGTCCTGCATGGGTATCGGCATACAGCGGATGTCGAGCAGCAGGTTGGGATTTATGCGGACGCCGTAGCAGAAAAGCATCTCGTCGAGGTTTTCGAAGGGGAAACGCACGCCTATGGCCACCTCCTTGGACTGCAGGCTATCTAGGTCCATAGCCACGGGGTCTATCAGCCAGAGGATACGTCCGCCGTACATCACAAACTGGTCGAGGATGTAGAGGTCCTGGTCGCTGAAAGGCTGTGTGGGTTTGGGCACGATGATAAGGTCGTAGCGGTTTTTGAAGATGTATTTGGTGGAGTCCTTGGCATCGAGGCGGCGCTCTGTAAGGGCGTTGACATTGCCGTCGATGGTGACGTTTTCGAGGTTGTAGTAGTCCACCAGTGTCATCTGTATGTCGTAGATGTTCTCACGTTCCAGCTCGCCGTGTCCCTGCAGGAATCCCACACGGGTTTTGTTGGTTTTCGAAAGACGGCGGATAACGTCGGTGAGGTTGTATTCAAGTTCCTGCACGGCGTTGTTGATCTGGTCGGCCTGCGAGGCATATTTCTGCGTGGGCAGGAGGTCGACGACGGCTTCGCGGCCTTTGTACGACACTTCGGCGGCAGGGATTATAATCTGCTGTTTTACAGAGCCGTCGCCCTTCACTTCCACAACAGTGGGACGCACGCCCTTGGCCGCCAACTGACGATAGAAGGTCTGTTGCTGTTCCTTGTCGGTAAAAGCGTTGGGGTCGACAAACTCATATTCGATATAATCGTTGTAGTAACGGAACTGGTTGAGCATGTCCTTGGTCTCGTTCTGCAGACGCTTGAAATCGGCAGGGAAATCGCCTTCGAGGTAAACTCGGAAAAGAACAGTCTCGTCGATGCCGCGGAGCAGTTCCTTGGTGGAATCGGAAAGAGTGTAACGTTTCTCCGAAGTAAGGTCGAAACGGGTGTAAACATATCTTCCGATAAGGTTGGCAAAAACTACTATAAGGATGCCGGCCACAAGAAACAGCAGGTGGCTGCGCTTGATATTACGTTTTTGTGACGAACGTTTGTCCATATCTTTTTTACTAATGTCCATATACTTGAATCAGAAAATTAGTCAAACACAAACTATTTTTTCCACTTGCGCGACTGCAACACGAGGTAGGTGAAAAGCAGGAAAAGGAATATCACGCTGAGGAAGTAAAGCACGTCGCGGGTGTCGATAACGCCGCGGCTCACGCTTTCGTAGTGGTGGCGTATGCCCAGCGACTTGACAAAGAGGTTGAGGTTGCCGAAAATATCCATCTGGTAAAGGATTTCGAAACCCAGGTAACAGAAAAAGCAAAGCACGATGGCCACGATGAAGGCCACTATCTGGTTTTTGGTTATTGCCGATGCGAAAAGTCCTATGGATACGAACACCGCGGCCAGCATCAGCAGTCCGATGTACGAGCCGAACACCGCACCGCTATCGATATTGCCCACAGGCACTGCGATATGGTAAATCGTTATGTAATAGACAATTGTGGGAATCAGAGCGAGGAACACAAGGGTGAGTCCGGCAAGGAACTTGGCCACGATGATGGTAGCGTCGGGCAGAGGCTTGGTTAGCAGAAGTTCCATGGTCCCGGCACGTTTCTCCTCGGCAAACATACGCATGGTGATGGCCGGAATGAGGAACAAGAAAAGGAACGGCGACACAAGGAAGAAGGGACTCAGATCGGCAAAGCCGTAGTCGAGGATATTAAAATCGGAGCGGAACACCCACAGCATCAAGCCGTTGAGCAACAGAAAGACAAAGATAGTGAGGTAGCCAATCAGCGACGAGAAAAAGCTGCCCAACTCTTTTTTATACAATGCGTACATATATATATTGTTTCGTTTAAACCTTATTTACAACCACATAGCAACAACCGCACGGGCATCGGCCACGCGTTGAAACAAAGTGCAAAGATACGATTTTTTTTTTGTGAATTGCGTCCGGTGATTCGTGAAAAGTGAACAGCGTTTTGTGGATTGGGAGAATTTGGTTTGGTCTAAGGTCTGAGGTCTAAAGTCTGAGGACAAAGGTAATGATCGGGTGAATTGTACATTGTACATTGTTCATTGTAAATTAAATTTCAACTTTCAACCTTCAACTTTCAACTAAAAAAACAGAGGCTCGGCGAACCGCACCTCTGTTTTTTTTTCTTTGCAAAAGAATTTTTTATTTTTTGTCCATCACAAGTCGCACGGAATAACCGTATTGGCGGCGGTAGGCGTGGTCTGTTGTAATATTGCCGTCTTCAAAGTTCATATTGTACGCCAATGTATGGTCGAAGCCGCTGGTAGAGGACCAATAATTGCCTTTGTTACCAGTATAGTTTGGAATGACTCCAAGACGCTCGCCACTTGCAGGAAGGAACGCACAGCCGGCATTTTCCAAAGTAGTCCAATCGCTGGAGGAAATGTCATTTGACGAATAAAAAGCGGCAATAGCGTTAGTGCTGTTCAATGTGTATGTAGATGTGTTCCAGTTGTCGGGAATCAAAATCAAGCCACGCACTCCATTAACTATAGCTTTTGCGTAGCGCATACCCGAAGCTGTGGTGCGGGTATTCAACACATAAATCCATTCCTTGTTTGTAAGGGTGCGCCATGTGCCGGGGGCATCGGTGGTGTTCTTTTTCGGGTTTTGGATGGCGTTATAAACACCCCAGTCGTAGTTGGTGCCGCTGATGTCCGAGGTTCCGTCGCCGTAATCGGAACCGGTTTCGCTTACCATATACGGATATTTATTGTTGTATCCGCTTGTGCCCCAGCCGAAAAGGTCAATCCAGCCCGTATATGCCGATGATATTTGGGTGTTTGTGCAACCGATGGTATCATACTGCGAAGGTGCGAAACGCCATGTACCAGTTGCTGTGCCGCCTTCGGCCACGGCGTGGGTGCCACTTGCACTCCACTGCAAGTTGCCCGGCGAAAAATACACCTGCGAGGTGTCAGAGACAGAGAAAACGCCTTTCATATAACTCACAATCGTGTCGTTTGAAGGGTTGTCGTCGGGATTTTCCTGAGAATTGCCGTTGTCGTTAGTTTTTTCATCTTCTTTTGTGCAGGAAAAAAGCATCATGCCTGCAACAAGCGTTGCCACAAGGGACAAAAGTGTGATTTTTCTTGTCATATTCTGATTGTTTTAAATGATGATTACGTTAAATTTTTGCAAAGATACGATTTTTTTGTTAATATGGTGATTTTTTTTGTGAACAGTGAAAAATAGAGTGAATACGTCTTGAAGTTAAGGAGTTAAGAAACTAAGGAGTAAAGGATGGAACAACTGTAAACTGTAAACTGTAAACTGTAAACTGTAAACTGTAAACTGTAAATTATAAACTATATAATCTTTCAACTAAAAAAGATTCCGAGTTCCTAATTCCGAAATCCGAATTAAATTTTTCTCTCCACACAATTTTTCGTACGAAATTCGGTTTTTATGGCGACACAATAATAAAAACTGATGAAAGTAACTTTTTTGGGCACAGGGACATCACAGGGAGTGCCGGTTATCGCCTGCCGATGCGGAGTCTGCGCTTCGGGCGACAGCCGCGACAAACGTCTGCGCACCTCGGCGTTGGTGGAGATCGGCGACAAGAACATACTTATCGACATCGGTCCCGATTTCCGCGAACAGATGCTGCGCACCCGCACCATGCACCTCGACGCCATACTCATAACCCACCACCACCGCGACCACGTGGCCGGCATCGACGACATACGCTCATTCAACTACGTGCAGCGCAAGCCAATGGACATCTACTCCGGCCCCATCACCCTCGACGTGCTGCAACGCGACTACCACTATATATTTGAAAAACACCAGTTTAGCGGTCTGCCCGAAGCCAATCTCTTCGCCGTGAGCAAAGAGCAGCCCTTCGTGGTGGCCGGTGGCATAGAAGTAACGCCTATTGCAGTGATGCACAAGGACTTGCCTATTTTCGGCTACCGCATTGGCAACCTCAGCTACATCACCGACGCCAACTTCATATCCGACGAGGAGATGAAAAAACTCGAAGGCACCAAGACACTGGTGATAAACGCGTTACGCAAAGAAAAACATTTCTCGCACTACTGTCTGCCCGAAGCCCTTGAGGTAATACGGCAGGTGAATCCCGAAAAGGCGTTCATCACCCATATCAGCCACTCGATGGGACTGCACGCCGAAGTATCGAAGGAGCTCCCCGACAATGTGCTGCTGGCTTACGACGGACTTACTATAGAAATATAACTTTCCCAAGATGAACGACTTGCACCTACATATAATAAGTTTCGACATCCCCTACCCTGCCAACTACGGCGGCGTTATCGACGTGTACCACCGCATACGGATGCTGTCGGCGGCAGGCGTTAAGATTCATCTGCACTGCTTCGAATACGGCCGCAGCCACTCGCGCGAGCTGGAGAGTCTGTGCTTCGAGGTAAACTACTACAAACGAGACACTTCCATTCGCAACCTTTTCCGCCGCACGCCTTACATAGTCTGCTCACGCCGCTCCAACGAACTGATTGAAAGACTTTTGCAGGACGACTACCCCATCCTTATGGAAGGGCTGCACTGCTGCGACTTGCTGAACGACAGCCGTTTCGCCGACCGCAACACCATCGTTCGCATCCACAACATCGAACACCAATACTACAGCCTTCTGGCCGAGCAAGAGCGCAATCCGCTGCGACGGCTCTACCTGAAATCCGAGGCGCGCAAACTGCGGAATTTCGAGAAAATTCTCGCCAAGGCGAAACACCTGATAACCCTCAACCAAAAGGAGAACGACTACCTGAACGGCCTTTACGGCAACGCCACGCTGATTCCCGCCTTCCACGAGTTCGACGAGATTTGCTCGCTCGAAGGCAAAGGCGTACACATACTCTACCACGCCAACCTTTCGGTACCCGAAAACCAGACCGCCGCCGAGTGGCTGATAACCAACGTGTTCCGTTACACGAACCTGCCTGTAAAGATTGCCGGACTGAATCCCCCGAAACATCTTAAAAAACTGATTGCCAAATACAAGAACATCGAGCTGGAGGAAAATCCACCGGAAGAGCGCATGCTGGAGCTGATACGCAACGCACATATCACGGTCATGTACACCCTTCAGCCCACCGGATTGAAACTCAAGCTGTTGCACTCGCTCTTTTCGGGACGTTTCTGCTTGGTGAACAGCACCATGGTTGCCGGCTCGGAACTCGGACAGCTCTGTAACATAGCCGACACCGCCGAGGATTTCCAGAAGCAAATCAAACAGCTGGCCTCCGCCAAATTCGACAAGTTCGAAATAGAACGACGCAATATGATACTGAGCAATTTGTATTCCAATTTCCGGAATCGAGACAGAGTTGTTAGGATAATTGACAATTGACAATGAACAATGTACAATTAGTTTGCAGTTTGGAGTTTTGAGTTTGCAGTTAGTGACGGCACTTAGACAAGCTCAGTGACCGCAATGCATAATCGGTGGCTGAGCCTGTCGAAGCCACAGTTTCACATCACTAATCACTAATCACTAATCACTAATCACCAATTAATCCGCACACAATAATTTAATTACCAGACAGATAAGAACTGCGCCAAAAGTATTTTTTGTTTTTACAAAAATATTGTGTATCTTCGTAAAACGCAAATAAACGTATTAATTAACATAAAACACTAAATATGAACAATATAGATTGGGGTAGCCTACCTTTCGGCTACGTAAAAACCGATTACAACGTCCGCTGCTACTTCCGCAACGGAGAATGGGGCGAGATTGAAGTTTCGTCCGACGAAAACGTAAACATCCACATGGCTGCTTCGAGCCTGCACTACGGCCAGGAAGCTTTCGAAGGTCTGAAAGCCTACCGCTGCAAAGACGGCAAAATCCGCATGTTCCGTCCCGAGGCCAACGCCGAACGTCTGCAAAGCACCTGCCGCGGCATTATGATGCCCGAGCTGAGCACCGAGAAATTCGTGGAGATGTGCAAAAAAGTCATCAAACTGAACGAGCGTTTCATTCCTCCCTACGGCACCGGCGCAAGCCTCTACCTGCGTCCCCTGCTGATAGGCACCGGAATCACCGTGGGTGTGAAACCCGCCGACGAATACCTCTTCCTGATATTCGTAACCCCCGTGGGACCTTACTTCAAGGGCGGTTTCNNNGCCAACCCCTACGTCATCACCCGCAAATACGACCGTAGCGCTCCCCTCGGAACCGGCGTTTATAAAGTGGGCGGTAACTACGCCGCTTCGCTGCGCGCTCACGTGGAAGCCTGCCACGGCGGTGAATACGCTTGCGAGTTCTACCTCGACGCAAAGGAAAAGAAATATGTCGACGAAGCCGGCGC
>DBXF01000047.1:30577-32738 GCA_002309295.1 Bacteroidales bacterium UBA1219
ATCAAGGACGGTGCCTACATCACACCGAAATCGACTTCCATCCTGCCCTCCATCACCAACAAGAGCCTGATGCAGCTGGCCGAAGATATGGGCATGAAAGTGGAACGCCGTCCCATCGACGTTGAAGAGCTCTCCACATTCCAAGAAGCCGGCGCCTGCGGTACTGCAGCCGTTATCAGCCCCATCGAGCGTCTCGACGACCCCGAAACCGGCAAGAGCTACGTGTTCGGCAAAGAACCCGGCCCGTGGAGCACAAAACTATACAACGCCCTCCGCGCCATCCAACTCGGCGAAGCCGAAGACAAACACAACTGGAACACGATCGTTGAGTAATTAGTAATGAGTAATGAGTAATGAGGAATTAGTAATTTGGAGTTTGGAGTTAAACAATCATTCTCCCCGTTCCTCATCACAGTTCACTGTTCACAGATCACCGATATAGTTTACAGTTGATAAATGAACCAAACGAGCGACCTTGCGGTCGCTCGTTTGGTTTTTTAGTTATGAGATAGATGATGGTGCTTGTCCGGTACTTGTTCGATAGTTGTTGGGGAATGAAGACGAGGATTGTTGTATTCTCACATAGCACAATCAATTAATGGATAATTACATGGCAATTCGTGTTTTAAAATAATCGATTATGGACATAGAACAATTCCGTTTGCACTGTCTCGCGTTGCCGTTCGTTACTGAGGACATGCCTTTCGACGACACCGTGGTGGTGTTCCGCCTCAAGGGCAAGATTTTCGGCTGCATAGCCACCGACAAGCCCGACCTTGCGGTGCTCAAATGCGACCCCGAGAAAGCCGAGCAGCTGCGCGAGCGCTACAGCGCCATAGAAGGGGCGTACCATTGGAACAAAAAATACTGGAACCAGATACGTTTCAACGAGGATGTGGACGACAAGATGTTTGTCGCACTTATCGCCCACGCCTACAACGAGGTGAACAAAAAACTACCCAAGAAAGAAAGGGTGGAGGAGATTGGTTAGTTCGGAATTCGGAGCTCGGATTTCGGAATGTTTTCTGTAAATTATATATTGTTTTTTCCTGCTCGCCTTTGGCTCGCGAAATTGTGGAAATCTTGTAATTTGTTTATTATTTAAACTGATTTTGAATCAAATTCATGTCGCCCCTTCAGGGCTAATTGGTTGGGGTTGCATTCTATACAGGGGCTTACGCCCCTGCCTGTATTCTGTCGCCCCTTCAGGGCTCATTTCTCCGCTCCCTTTGGTCGCTATCGAAACATCCACTGGATGTTTCTTCACACCTTCGGGGCTTGAGTGTTTTCAGGCTTCCGTATGTGGTTATTGGGATAAAGTCCCTTCGTGACTATCTTTCTGACAACTGAATCCTGCCAACTGATTACTATTTTTCAATTTTCAACTCTCAACTTTCAATTTCTTTGTGGAGCATAGCGGACTCGAACCGCCTACCTTTTCGTTGCGAACGAAACGCTCTACCTGATGAGCTAATGCCCCTTGTTTAAAAGAAAAGGACGGCGTGTTGCCGCCCTTTTCGGTTTTATGAAAATTCAAGTTTTATTTGTTCACTTGGAATTTCTTGTTGCCGGTCTTGAAGAAGTCGGCGATCTGGTTAGCGGCAGCAATGCCGGCGTTGATGTTAGCCTCTTCGGTCTGGGCACCCATCTTTTTGGGAGTTGCGAAGTAGCGGCCTTCGAATTTTGCGAATTCGGCATCGGCGTCTGGCATGATGTCGGTGATGTATTTGAGGTCGGTGCGTTCGGCCATCAGCTTGAGCAGGCCGGCTTCGTCGATGACTTCCTTGCGGGCGCTGTTCACCAGTATGCCGCCTTTGTGCATCTTGCCAACGAGGTTGTAGTTGATGCTCTGTTTTGTCTCGGCGGTGGCGGGGATGTGGAGGCTTACCACGTCGCAGGTCTCGAAGAGTGCGTCTTGGTTGGCCACAGCTGTTGCCATGCCGCTGGCGTTGATCTGGTCGGCGGTGAGGAAAGCGTCGTAGGCGTACACGTCCATACCGAAGCCTTTGGCTATGCGGGCCACGTTGCGTCCCACGTTACCGAAAGCGAGTATGCCGAGTTTTTTGCCCATCAGTTCGGAGCCGCTCTTGCCGTTGTAGAAGTTACGGACGGCATAGACGAGCATACCCATGACGAGCTCGGCGACGGCGTTGCTGTTCTG
>DBXF01000047.1:32756-42530 GCA_002309295.1 Bacteroidales bacterium UBA1219
GCGGTGCAAGCCTCGAGGTCGAGGTTGTCGTAGCCGGCGCCAGCGCGAACCACAATCTTGAGGTTTTTGGCGTGGTCTATAACTTCTTTGGTGACTTTGTCGCTGCGCACGATAAGGGCGTCGGCGTCGGCAACGGCCGCATAGAGGTCGTTAACATCGGTGTATTTCTCGAGGAGAGCCAGTTCGTAACCGTTTTTCTCCACAACTTCGCGTATGCCGTCAACGGCCACTTTCGCGAAAGGTTTTTCTGTTGCAACTAGTATCTTCATAGTTTAACTGTTTATCTGTTTAATTGTTTAGTTGTTTGTTGTAAAAATGAAGTGTATTTACTTCTTTTGAATTGGACGATTGTTGAAAAGTTCAGCTCTTTGATATTGACTGTTTTTAAGAGAATTGATTTTGTTGGAAAGTTCAAAAATCCTTACTTTGATTTCATCCATCTGTTGTTGGTTGATGTATTCCAAGTCGTATGACAAAAGGAACGCACAATAAACTTCGATGGCGGAACCGTATGCAATTTCGGAATAATGAGCCTGCTCTTTATAAGATGTACGGGAAGTCATCTCGGCAAGATTTAAAGCAATGGAAGTGGTCGCTCTCCTAATTTGATCAACTAGATTGTACTTTTCTTTTACGGGAAAAGCGTCTATTATCGTATAGGTGTCCTTTAAAAATTTCCTTGCCAACTGCCAAACTTCCAGTTTTTCGAATGCAAAAGCGTGTTCCAATAAAAAACAATTAAACGATTCAACAATTCAACAAACAACAAATTATTTATTCGCTTTTTCAAAATCCTGCATGCACTGTACGAGGGCTTCGACGGCTTCGATGGTGCAGGCGTTGTACAGCGATGCGCGGAATCCGCCTACGCTGCGGTGACCTTTGATACCTACCATGCCGCGTTCTTTGGCGAAAGCCATGAAAGCGTCCTGCAGGTTCTCGCGACCTTCGGCCATAACCCAGCAGTGGTTCATGATGGAACGGTCTTCCTTGCATTCCACGGTGCCGCGGAACATGGTGTTGCGGTCGATCTCTTCGTAAAGCAGAGCCGATTTCTTGGCGTTGATTTTGTTCATCTCGGCTACGCCTCCGATGGTGTCCTTAACCCATTTCAGAGTTTCGTTCATCATGAAGATGTTGATTACCGGAGGAGTGTTGAACATGGAGATGTTCTTGGCCTCTTCGGCAGCGTGAGTGCGGTAGTCCACCATGGTGGGCAGGGGGTTCATGTACTGACGGTCGGTGATTTTGCCGAGGATGTCCTTGCGAACGATAACGAAAGTAACGCCGGCAGGACCTACGTTCTTCTGTGCACCACCGTAGATGAGACCGTATTTCTTAACGTCAACGGGACGGCTCATGATGTCGGAGCTCATGTCGGCCACCAGCATAACGTTGTTTATCTCGTTGGCTGCGAAGTCCTTGCGGATTTCGGTACCGTAGATGGTGTTGTTGGTTGTGATGTGGAAATAGTCGGCGTCGGCGGGAACTGTCCATCCTTTGGGGATGTAGCTGTAGGTCTTGTCCTCGCTGGAGGCAACGATAACGGTCTCGCCGAACAGTTTAGCTTCTTTGGCGGCTTTCTTAGCCCAAACGCCTGTCTGCAGATAGGCGGCTTTTTTGTTCAGGAGGTTGGCGGGCACTGTCATAAACTGAGTGCTGGCACCGCCGCCGAGGAACAGTACTTCGTATTCTTCGGGGATGTTCAGAAGGTCGCGCCAGAGCTGACGGGTCTCGGCCATCAGTTTTTCCCAACCGGGGGTACGGTGGCTGATTTCGGCAATTCCGATGCCGGTGTTGTCAAAGTCGTAGAGAGCCTTTACGGTGTTCTCAATTGCCTGTTTCGGCAATACGCAGGGACCTGCGTTAAAGTTATAAGCTGTTTTCATTTCGTTTTTTAATTTAAAATATTTATATTCAACATTATAAGATGTGGAAACAACTTCCGCATCAAATCGCAAATATACGTATTTTTTTGCGTAAAAAGGGCGTTTTTCGCTATTTTATTTTCTTAAAATAATTTACCAGATGTAAAGCATTGGTTAGCAGCATCTTGCAATAAATGAAGAATATAAGCGTCTATGTAAACGATTTAATGTCCGCTATAACATACTAAACAACTATTTTTTTTGAGAATGAACCTTTATAGTAAATAAACTAGGTGTACAAAAAAACGTGTCGGAGACACGTGCTCTCAGTAACCCCACACGGAAGTGTGGGGTAAACGACACCACACGCACAATTTAGCGTGCCAAAGGCACGCCACTATTTTTGGTCGCGTCTCTCCGAGACGCGGATTTCTTGGGGAGGGGGCTATTTACCCCACACTGCGTGCCTTGTGTGGGGTTACTGAGAGAAAGCCCCGCTGGGGCATTTTTGAGGGGCTATCAAACAAACCAGTGAAAAAAATGCTGACCCGGAAAAGAAACATGCTTTTTTTTCGCGCTACAATAAAAACAGTCATAGCTAAAACTGTCTAAAATGGGACACAAATTCTTCTAATGACACAGAATTTTAACTGAAATTGAATCAAAAAATTGAAGTATGTGTGTAAAAATCATTTTTTTTATGTATTTTTGCCAATTGTAAATAGGATATTTTAAACTCTTTGAACGATGAAAATAACTGCATATCTGTCCGTTGCCGCCTTGCTCCTGTCGGGCGTGGCGCTTGCCTCTTTCCAATCGGCACACCAAAACGACCAGCCTGCCGTGGTCTCGCCGCAGAGTCCTTTGCAGAAACAGGAAAAGAAAAGACGTCTCGAGGCTATGCAGAAGGATATTACTCTGGCAATTAACGAGATACGCTTGGCGAAAAACTTGCCGGAAGTCGAGCTGAAAAGCAACATCAGCCGTGTGGCGCAGATAAAGGCCGAGGAGATGCTTGCCGAACAGTATTACGTACATAAGTCGCCGGTCCACGGCATGCCCGACGAGATGCTGCGCAAGTACAACGTGAAATTCACCGTCTCGGGCGAGAATATCGCATGGTCGGGGGTGTTCCGCAGCAGCGTGCAGGAGGTAGTGGGAGGTTGGCTGGATTTCAAGGCCGACAAGGAGAATCTGCTCAATCCCGATTTCGTGAATGTCGGCGTGGGCTATGCCGAAGACCTCGGCACCCGCAAATACCACTGGGTGGTGATGCTTACGGATTGAGTTCGGAATTCGGAATGCGGAGTTCGGAACTAATTGACAATTAATAATTAACAATGTACAATAATTAGGATTCAGGGGGCGGTATTCAGTATTCAGATAAAAAGAAAAAGACGCAAATTTTTGCGTCTTTTCTTTTTTATAACTAGTCAATTTGTTCTCCGCACTTCGTGCTATCGAAAGGTTCACTGAACCTTTCTTCATCACTAATCACGCATCACTAATCACGCATCACTAATCACAAAGATTCAATAATTGTCACAAAGTCATCGGCTTTGAGGGAGGCTCCGCCTATCAGTCCGCCGTCGACGTCGGGGTTGGCGAAGAGCTCCTTGGCGTTTTTGGCGTTGCAGCTGCCGCCGTACAGTATGGTGGTGTTGTCGGCGGTGTCGTGACCGTATTTCTTCTCTATCAGCGAGCGTATGTGGTGGTGCATCTCCTGCGCCTGCTCGGGAGTGGCGGTCTTGCCGGTGCCTATGGCCCACACGGGTTCGTAGGCTATTACGATGTTGGCAAATTCGTCGGCGGTGAGACCGAACAGACTCTCGCTAATCTGTTTCTCCACCACGTCGAACTGTGTGCCTGCCTCGCGCTCGGGCAGTTTTTCGCCGCAGCAGAAGATAGGACGTATGTCGTTGGCCAGCAGTTGTTTTACCTTGTTGGCGATGGCTTCGTTGCTTTCGTTGTGGTAGGCGCGACGTTCGGAGTGTCCCACTATGCAGTAGTCGATGTCCATCGATTTCAGCATGGTGGCTGCCACCTCGCCGGTGTAGGCTCCGCTCTCGTGCTCGCTAACGTCCTGTGCTCCAACGGCAAAGAACGACTCCTGCGACATGTCGCCGCACATCTCCAAGAAAGGGAAGGGGGGACAGATAACTACCTCGTGTTCGGGTTTGGCCAAGGTTTCCATCTTTTCGGCAATGGCTTCGACAAGCTCGTAGGCATCGTCGAAAGTTTTGTTCATTTTCCAGTTTCCGGCTACTATTTTTTTTCTCATAATTTATGATGTTTTGTTTAAATGTTTGTATTTCAGTGTGTTGTTTTAAAATGCGTTTTTTTATTGTTTTGCAAACATAACATTTTTCTGCGACATTTTTGCGATTTTAACATTTGAAGACGCTGGAATGACTAAAAGATTGTTTTTTTTCGTGTTTTTACAATGTCGGCAGCGATTGCATCGGTTCTGCGATGGTGTTAAAGTTTGATAAATGATTGCCATTTTATAAAAAAAATCATAATTTTGCACCTTTATTAATATAATTTGATAACGATATGAAGGATATAAAATACGACCATTATTTCGTGCGTCTGCAGGAGACTATACGTCTTCAGTGGGACGAACCTGCGCTGTGTAATTACCAAGGCGAGAGCATCACTTTCGGCGAGATGGCCCAGCAGATTGCCCGCATGCACCTGATGCTACAGGAGGCGGGTGTGAAAAAGGGTGACCATATCGCTCTCTGTGCCCGCAACACCAACCGTTGGGCGTTGTCGTATCTCGCCATCACCACCTACGAGGCTGTGGTGGTCCCCCTGCTGGTGGATTTCCACGCCAATAGCGTGATGGAACTTACCGACCACAGCGACTCCATAATCCTTTTCACCGACCGCGAGAAATGGAAAACCCTCGACATCGCCCGCATGCCCCAGCTGCGCGGCGTCGTCTGCACCGAGGATTTCAGCATCATACACTCCAACGACGAGCAGCTGACGAAGGCCTACGAGACAGTCGACAGCCTCTTCGCCGAACGCTACCCCAACGGTTTCGGACCGGATGACGTGCATTATAACACCGACAATATGGACAATCTGGCCATCATCAACTATACATCGGGCTCCAGCGGCGACCCCAAAGGTGTGATGCTCACCTACCGTGCCAGCAGTGCTTCTATCGACTTCGGCCAGCGCAACATACCAGTGCGTCGCGACGACAAGCTGGTGTCCATGCTGCCCATGGCACATATCTACGGACTTACCTTCGAGCTTCTTTACCCCATCTGCGGAGGTTGCACCATCTACTACCTCGGCGGTCGTCCGGCCCCGTCGAAGCTGCTGCAGGCCATGAAAGAGGTTAAACCCTATCAGGTCATCACCGTCCCCTTGGTGATGGAAAAGGTGTACCGTTCCTCTATCGAGCCCGCGCTGGGCAAGTGGTACATGAAAGTGCTTTGCGCCATCCCCGGCATCCGCGGCCTTATCTACGGCAAAGTGCGTGAAAAGCTGCACGCTGCCTTCGGCGGCAATATCCGCAACTTCATCATGGGCGGTGCACCTCTCAACCCAGCCGTGGAACGCTGTTTCCGTCGCATGAAACTCAATTTCACCGTGGGCTACGGCATGACCGAGGCGGCACCTCTGCTGGCCTACGAGGACTGGCGTCGTTTCGTGCTCCGCAGCTGCGGCAAGGCAGTGGACCGCGCCGACGTGCGTATCGAATCGCCCGACCCCGCCACCGTCGTGGGCGAGATTCAGGCCAAAGGCGACAATATCTGCATTGGCTATTACAAGAACGAGACGGCTACACAGGCAGCCTTCACCCCCGACGGCTATCTGCATACCGGCGACCTCGGACTTATGGACCGCAAGGGCAATATCTACATCAAAGGACGCAGCAAGTGCATGATACTCTCCGCCAACGGACAGAACATCTACCCCGAGGAGATTGAGGCCATACTGAACAACGAGGACTATGTGGGCGAGACACTTGTGGTGGAACGTGAGTCGAACCGGCTGTACGCCCTCGTCTATTTCGACCCGGACAAGATGAAGAAAGACGGTCTTACGGCCGACGACTATCCCGAGATGGAAAAACGTCTGCGCCACGACGCCAACAAACGTCTGCCAAACTACAGTCAGCTGTACAAGATAGAGCGCCGCGACACTCCCTTCGAGAAAACCCCGAAGATGAGTATCAAACGGTATCTATATAAATAGTTTTTGAACTATTTATATAGGAAAAGGAAACTCTATTACTTATATTATAGTTTTTTTTCTTTATTCCACTCAATTCTCCGCTTCGCTATCAAAACAGCCACTGGCGGTTCCTTCACTGTTCGGCCCACCGCGCCACCGATTTTTTGCAAAAATTGTTTGGTGGGGGCTGTTGCCGCTTGTGCTATATGTGGTTATGTGTCTTTTTCCGTTTTGCATTTATGTTCGGTTTGGTTTTGCAAAGGTACTTTATAACAAGATGTATTTTTGAATTAAAGTTTTGGTAACCAGTTATGTATTAGCCCTAAATTCTCTCGTTTCAAGTATTTATTCAATATTTCATATAATAGTAGAATTTGTTTTTCCGTGGTGAAACCTATTATTTTTATTTTTTTTATTTCGGCATCTTTCATCAAATATATTTTTGTCCGGTCCATATCCATACCATGGCAAACATAAGAGGTGTCCCATTCATTCCAACCTTGCTTCGTTAAAATTTTAATACTTAACATATCCGAATTGGAAATTTCAATCGTCTTTATATGCATGTGTTTAATGAGGTGATTATTCCAGTCGATACCATAAACAACCATAACTGTATCAACAACATAAATTTCAACACCCCGATATTTTCTCATATAATTATCGGAATGCGTTGGAAATAAAAGTTGCTGTACACATACCAAATAATCCTCTGGAACAGTTGTTCTATAGATGTCTTTTTTTAACAATGAACATGATTGAAAAACAATAATTATTATACTAATTATTGTAAATGCTATAAGTTTTTTCTTTGGAAAAGGATTCATGTTGAAATATTATGGGGACTTCTAATTTTACATTATTTCTGATTTCACAGTCATTTTATTCGATTTTTTGCGAAGTCTGTTAAACAAATAACGAACAAAACGACACTGCAAAGTTACGATTTATTTTGGATTTTGGTGAACTGTGACCAGTGATGAGTGAACTGAGATTGGTGGATTGTAAGTTTTGTGTATATGTCTTAACTTTTTCATAACGGCAGTGAGAATCATTATTGTTTTTCGTATTTCTAACCCAACATTACGGATTGGTATTATGTGCTGATTCTTTCAGTTGTCTTTCATACAATTGTCTTTCATATTGAATTATTTCTATCATTTTTCTTGGTGTATACCAATGATTTCCAAGCTCTATGTATTTTCCTTTAATATACAATGAAGTGTCTTTACTGTAAAAAAATATCGACCGATAAGTACGACAAGTATAACTGTGAGTATCGTCGTCGTGTTTTTGCACACTATAAAAATTGTTTTCTGAACAAAAAAATATAACAGCTTTTAACTGTTCAACATTACAACCATAACGTTCTTCAAAAAACACATGCTCCTTAGTTAATGAGTGCCTGATTGAATCTACTCCGGATTCTTCAACATCAACAAAATAGTTATCTTCATAATTTATTAAACACCTTCTGCCATTTTGGAATACGAAACAATAATGGCCATTGTTGTCTTTGCCATGTCTTAATAATACATAATCAATTCCGTTGAACAATGTATCCAAGTCTTGGTTGGAAACAGGGCATGTCAAATCAACAAGAGAGTCCTGTTCAACAAGAGAGTCATGCCGATGAACACACGATAAAAAGGCAATCATTATCATTGACAATCCAATTATTTTTTTCATGGCATATTCCTCCTTGCCCATTTGTAACCTAAAGTGTTATAGTTCATAACGTTATTGTTGAAAATCAATTTTTCACACTGCAAAGATACGATTTATTTTTGAATTTTGGTGAACTGTGACCAGTGATGAGTGAATTGAGATGGTTGGTTTGTAAGCTTCGTGTATATGTCGCGTGTCTCCGACACGGCGAGAATTGCTGCGGGATTACAAATCCCCATACTAAGAGTGTAGGATTAATATGGTTATCCGCTTCGCTATCGAAACACCCACCGGTTGTTTGTTCTCCGTTTCATCGGCAGTTCAAAAAAACACAACAAATTTTGCTATTGCAAAAAAAAACGGAAAATTTTCAGCCTGCCTTTAGTCTATTACGCCTGATTTTGCAAAACACATCGAAAACAATGAATTAAAAAGCTATATGCCACTTTTATTTTGCAAACAGCCGAAAAAAACTTATCTTTGCACAGCAAAAAACTGACGCCATGCAAGCAATAAAACAGCGGGAACGACGTTTGATTAAGAAAAATAACAACTCAAAAACATGGCCGAAAAAGGTTATTTTGATGAATATTTCAAGGACTACCATAAACGTAAAGGCGGGCCGAAATACGAGATACACTCGTGTCCGGAGCTGATCGACTGCATACAGCAGGTCGGTTTTCTGCCTTTGTTGGACAGCGGCATACCGGGTTTCTGTGCCGAGAGCCTTATGGCCGAGGAGTGCCGTTTCACCCAGTTCGACGACGGCAGCTGGGAATGGCCCCTGTGGCAATGGAAAAGTGCAGCGGTTACCGAAGGCAACTGCGTGTATGGCAAGTTTTTCGACGGCAAGGCAGGATTTATCAGCCGAGAATGGTGGCCCGATTTCTACAACTGGCGTCGCCATAGCCGTCCCGCACCCGACTACGACAGCGTGGAGGGGGCCATCCTTGCCACCCTTCGCGAAAACGGCAGTTTCGTGGCCCGCGAGCTGCGTGCCGCCTGCGGCCTGACGGGTCCCAAGATGCGCGGCCGGTTCGACAGCTATGTGAACAAGCTGCAGATGGGTTGCTATATCGTTACCGAAGATTTTGTATATCCCAGGGACAAGCACGGAAGGGAATACGGTTTCGGATGGTCGCTGCTCACTACGCCCGAAAACCTTTTTGGCGCGTCGGCCTGCGAACGCGACTGCACCCCAGATAAGTCGTACCAACGCATGGCTGCGCACCTGCACTCGCTGTTGCCCGAAGCCGCAGAAAAGCAGATTGCCAAATTGTTGAAATAAAGCACCATCTGAGAATTCAGTGGTGCTTCGTATAATCGAATATTCCTTTCATTTACGACATTGTAAGTGAAAACAACATTCACCCAATGACAATAGGCCGGCTATGTCCTGTGACGGCACTTGTCGGACGGATTCAAAGGCTTTTCAGCCATTTCTCCACCTTGGCTTTGCCAGTGCGCACCTCGTGTCCGTAGATGCTGAAGCCTTTCATTACATTGGCCTTGGGAAAAGCTTTCTTAACGTCGCCTACGCAGTTGGCCAGTCCGCTGCCCTCGTGGGTGGTGAAGGGAATGACTGTCCCAGGGCGCCGACCTTCTCAAACCCGCCGTAGTCGTGGGCGGTGTAGGTGATGTCGCCCGTCTGTAGGGCGGCCATCAGGGCGCGTGTCGCCACATTGTCCTCGAGCGTCACCGTGTGGGTCACTTCGCCGATGGTCACGTAGAGTTTCTCGACCAAGGTTTCGCCCATCGAATTGTCGCCCTTGGTGCATCCGGTCAGCGTTATCGCCGCCATCATCAGTAGTGCTGTTTTCTTCAAAATTATTTGTTGATTGAAAGTTACTTATTATGGTCAATGAGACGTATCTCCTTGTCGGGACTGCCGGCCACCACCATACCCGCCGGCACGTCCTTAATTAGACGTTCTTTACTTTCCGAACACTTCTTTGGCTTTGTCCATCTTGGCGGGGATATCGACACCGAAGGGGCAGCGGCTCATGCAGGCACCGCAATGGGTACATTCGCCGGCATGATG
>DBXF01000047.1:42535-42749 GCA_002309295.1 Bacteroidales bacterium UBA1219
CCTTGTCGAGCAGCTCGTTGACCTTGGCGATGGGGATGCTTTGGGTGCAGGGGGAGCAATGGTTGCAGTAGGTGCAGTCGCCGCTTTTGTCGGCAGCAGCACGGGCGCCCACGGCAGTATAGTCCTTCTCGGCCTCGGTGGCGTGCATCCAATGGAGGTCGGCCTTCAGCTCGTCGAGGTTGTCGATGCCGAGGATGCAGGTGGAGATGCAGGG
>DBXF01000047.1:42800-43057 GCA_002309295.1 Bacteroidales bacterium UBA1219
GGCGAGGTCTTCGCGTCGAGCAGGCGTCCGCCGCCACCGAAGGTCTTCATCACCGTCACGCCAATATGGTGCGTGGCGCAGTAGTCGTAGAACTCGACACGCACGGGGTCGATGCCGGCCTGCAGGTTGTCCATCGCGCCCTTCTCCCATGGGATGGCGCCGCCGCGCAGACGGTCGAAGGCGGGGTTGAGGCTGAACATGATGACCTCCACCCAGCCGCTCTTGGCGGCCATCAGGGCCACCTCGGCATTGTGGCT
>DBXF01000014.1 GCA_002309295.1 Bacteroidales bacterium UBA1219
CCGACTTCGGTAGGATGCACTTTAACCGCGGTCCAGCCTGAAATCCATGTTCCGGGGGAAGCACACCGCCTAATTGACGGTTTGCAAGTCGCTAAAGTTAGCACATTGTGTTCAGGATTTGGGGCAAATCCTGTATCGTATGTCATTTTGTAACAATAAAGATAGTTTTTATTCATGTTTTATTGGGGGACTTCTAATTTATACTATTTCTGATTACATAGTCATTTCATCCGCATTTCTGCCGAAGTCCTTTAAACAAATAACGAACAAAACGACACTGCAAAGTTACGTTTTTTTCTCCAAACAGTTCCAAACTGTTGCTTCAATTCTTTTGGTTTATCAGGTTTACAATCACTTTAACCATAATATCCTTTTCTTCGGGGCGGCTTTGGGCTATCATAAGCGTGAGGGCGGCAAGTGTGTTGTCGGCAATGCGCTTGCGGCCATCTGTGGCGTAGAGGATGCCGTTGCGGTACATGAACCAAATGAAAAGCGTAGCGGCAATACGTTTGTTGCCGTCGGAGAAAGAGTGGTTTTTCACCACTAAATAGAGCAGCATGGCGGCTTTCTCCTCCACCGAGGGGTATAGCTCCTTCCCGTCGAAAGTCTGGTATATCTGCCCAATTGAGCTCCGAAATGAGCCGTCTTTCTCATGTCCGAACAGGGCGTTCTCGCCGAAACGCTCCTTCAGTTGCCGGATGGCCTCCATGGCGTTGTCGTAGGTGGCACGGAAACGGGGCTCTGCGGTGGTATCCTCCACGGTAAGCTGCTGGTAGTCGTAGCGGTCGAGCACCTGCAGGGCGTAGGCGTAGTCCGACACCACTTGGAAAAGGGCATCGTAGTCGGCACTAGTAAGCGGGCGGTGCGATTCGATAGTGCGTCCCAACAGTTGCACCACTTGGCTCAGCTCGCGGTATTTATGTTCCGCCAAACGGCTGTTTACGGCGAAGCCTTTGACAAGGTATTCTTTAAGCACACGGTTGGCCCAGATGCGAAAAGCCGTACCCCGCTTACTCTTGACACGGTAGCCCACAGATATAATGACGTCGAGAGAATAATAAGAGGTGAAGTAGGTTTGGTCACCATCCAAACCCTTATGTGCAATTTTTGCACATGTGGTCTCCATTTCCAATTCGCCTTCTTTATACACATTTGCAATATGGCGCCCAATTACGGTTCTATCTTTTTCGAACAGCTGTGCCATCTGTGCTTGTGAAAGCCACACGGTTTCATTTTCCACACGCACATCGATGGCGGTTTTACCGTCTTCCGCCTGATAAATTATTATCTGATTATCTGATGGTTGTATATTTTGCATTTTCGGTCTTAGTAAGTTACCATTCTGCAAATTTACGTTTTTTTCTCCAAACTGCAAAAACTTTTTCACACCTCACTCAACCTTGCGTTCTCGTCTTTCTCGATAATATTGATACATTTTTCGATGTCGGCGATAAGATTTTTCATGACCTCAATTTTTTCCTGCCTTGTGTATCTCTGCGTATCCACTGCGAAAATCACTTGGTTGAATTCATGGTCAAGAAGTTCGCGAATGGAAAATTCAATTATTTCCCCATTTGTGTTGATAAAGGTAAAATAGTCATCGTAAAAATCGTTCATAAAACTATCCCTAATTCGTGTCGGGCGCAACTTTTTGGTTTTTTAAATAATTACATTGTGGCATACGTATCTGTTACGTATGCTGCAAATGTACGCCGGCGGTGTGCCAATGGGTGGCACAGCCCCCCAAAAAAAGTTTGTCAAATCGTCGTAACTACCTCTCCCCTACACTATCGGGTCGCCGCAAAACTTACGCCGCAGACACTTCCTGCAGTGCAGTCCCATCCACACCTCGTCGAACTGCTGCATGGCTTGTGCCACAAGCTCGGGCTCGTCGATTAGGATGCCTGCCTCGAAATTGCGTGTGTTGGCGCCTTTCATTCCTATTCCCGCACCCGTAAGGTTGGCGCTGCCGATATAAGCCGCCGCGCCATCGAACACCAGCATCTTGAAATGCACACGCGGACAGAGCGCTCGTTCCAACCCTCTGGCCAACAGCGGATAACGGTCGAAATCCTCGCGGAAAGCAGGACCCGGCTCCTTGGCGTGAATCAGTCTTATCTCCACCTTTCTACGCAAAAGCTGGGAGAACACCGCCAGAAAAGGCTCTGTGCCCTCCCCCACTTTCACGTACAGGTCCTTGATGTCGGCGGTGCCTATCCACAACGAACGTCTAACGGTGGCCACACGCGACAGCACAAGGTTGTAATGATCTGTGTTTGAGATATATTGTATCATTGCATATACACATTGTTGTAGTCCATAATGTCGCGTTTCTGGTTGAGCAGGTTCACGCTCTGGCTCATGAGTTGCGAGCGGCGCAGGTCGTGTTGTGCCCATGTTGGATTATGCGAGGCAAAGGCGGTGAGGGTGTTGAACAACTGCCACACAGTGGTGTCGCTCACGGAATGGCGCATACCGTTGGCATCGAGGGTGTAGCCGGCCTGCTCGTAGCGTGTTCGGTTGACCATATATGGGATGAGTTGGGTGGCGTCCTGTTCCCCCACGCCCAATCGCTGGAGCATACGCACTCCGGTGCCCAGCTCGTGCAACGAGGCCTGGGTGTTCATTGCCACACGGGCGTTGCCAAGCATCTTGTTGAGGTTCTGTTTCAGCACCCCGTTCTCGCTGTTGATGGTGAGCATACGCTTGAGCGACTTTTCGTCTTGCAACGAGTTGGTTTGCAGCAATTTATGTTCGCTAAAAGTCGTCATACCGTTGGAGCAGACCAACCTGAGGTAGTAGTTGCCAAAGGCTATCTCGGTGGGATTCCACCGCAGCCACAGGCCATTGGACTCGAAGGGGTCGTCTTGGGCAAACTCCATATATTCGGGATTGACCGAACGCATAAGTATCGACACTTCGGAGCCATCGTTATACTGCACCTCTTCGGGCTCATAATTATTACGGTCCATAAACATCTCGGCGAAATCGAAAAAAGACTCTGGTGGGATAAGATGGCTATTAGTCTGGTGTATGTGGCTGATAGTACGGCTATTTGTGTCGGCCACAAAGATAACGCGGGTGTCGTCGCTGTTGTCGGCCTGTGCAAAGAAATTGCGCAGGTTGGAGATACCCTTGTCGCCGTAGCTGCGTTGCGCCATCTGGCTCTGCTTGGGCATGATGCCGAGATATTTGTCGATATCGAAAACCATGTCGTCGGTGAGTTGCACCACGGCACCGCCGACACGGTAATGGTTGTCGGACTCGGCCACGATTTCGTTTCTCGCCACTTCCTTGTAGGCCACGGGCTGTAGCAGGAAATGGTCTTTTGTAATTTGGTAATCTGTCTGTTGCATAGTCGTTAAGTATTTGATTTGTTGAACAATTTGTCGAATTCGGTCGCAAAATCGCGAATCTGCGACGACACGTTGCTTTGAAGCTTGCGCAGTTTCAGGTCGTCGTTGTATTTCTGTTCGTCGAAAAACACGTCGCCGGTGGCGTTGAGGTTGTAGTAGAGTTTCACGCCCACGTCGCCACGGCGGTGTTTGGAGAAAGTTACATAGCGGTCGCTGTAGATGTTTTTGGGGTTGTCCAGCCGCAGCTCCATCATGGCTGTAATACTGTGTTTCAATCGGTTGGAGCCCACAAATGCGCCGCTTTTGGTTACCTGCTGTATGGTTAGGAAAGTGGTGTTCATGCCCCTGTCGTTCTGGGCCTTGTTTTGCTGTTTGATAAGGCACAGCAGCATGCTTTCGGCCTTTTTCAGGGTAATCTCCTCCTCCTCTTTTACGATGCCCTGCAGCTCGTAAAACGAGTCGATGGCCACTATGTCCCAGCCACGTTGCATCACTTCGGTAAGAGTGTTCCAATTGTGGGTGTCCTCGTCTATCTGGCTTTCTACAAAAAGGATGTCGAGGTCGCCGAACTTGGGGAAACGCTGCACGTAGATAGCGAGGTCTATCTCGTTCATCTCGGCACTGACAAAAAGGATGCGCGCCTGCGGCTGTTTTTTCTGTATGTTGGCAAGCATATCGAGTATAATGGTAGTTTTTCCCACGCCGGGGTCGCCTATAATCATATAGTTAACCCCTTTGGGCAGACCGCTGTAGGAACAGAGCAGCTTGTCGAGGACAGTACCGGTGTGGTAGTTCTCGAACAGACTGCTGCTGAAATGCAGGTCGCTCATCCTTACAATGTCTCTCATATCGTATTTGGTTTCGTTTTGCAAAAATAATGTCAAACTGTGCCAACGCGTGGCACTCTGTGGGTGTTTTTTTAATCACCTTTTATCGGCCGAAATATAATCCATTTTTCTCAACTTGTCAAGTGGTTGTGTTTTTTTCGATGATTTTCCGCATCATACCCGACTTTGAATTTATGGTCGCTACGCTCAAAATTATAGAAAAATTAAGTCCGAAAATTATTCAAAATCATTTTCTTGCTATTTCAAGCCCTTTGTGGCGACCTGCCGGATAGATGCGGATAACCATCTCTTATATTTTGCACCACGTGTCAGCACATAAACCACAGCTACCGAGAGAGTTGCGTTTCATTCATCCCTCTCCCCTACGACTGGCAGTTGAAACCGATTTTCTTGCGTTTGGAACCTCCGAGTTTTTCGTGGCGGCACATATCCTCGATGGCGTTGATGTCGGGACGTTTGCCGTGCAGCACCTCTTCCATCACCACCTTGCGAACGATGTTGTCTATCTCGCCGCCGGAGAAGTCGTGGTGTTGCGCCAGCTGACGGCACTCGTCGTCGGAGAGCCACTCCAGCTTGCTTTTCCAGATGCACTGCTTGGCCTCGACTGTGGGCTGGTTGAACTGCACCTTGAAAAGGAAACGACGTGCAAAAGCGCTGTCGAGGTTGTCGGTGAGGTTGGTGGTGGCTATCAGTATGCCGTCGAGGTTCTCCATCTCCTCGAGGATGATGTTCTGGATGGCGTTTTCGGTCTGCGCCACGCTGCTGTTGGTGCTGTTGTTCACGTTCTGGCGACTGCTGAAAAGTGCGTCGGCCTCGTTGAAAAGGAGTATGGGCTTACGTTCCTCTCTCTCGCACATGCTGCGGTAGTTGGTGAAGATGCGTTTCACCAGTTTCTGGCTCTCGCCGTACCAGCAGGTCTTGGCGGCGCTGATGTCCACATGGCACACGGCGCGGCCTGTGGCGCGGGCTATCTGCATGGCCGTCTCGGTCTTTCCCGTGCCGGGCAGGCCGTGGAAAAGGGCTGTGATGCCTTTGGGCAACGACATCTTGTCGAGACGCTGCTGCAGCTCGGAAAACTTGTCGTCGTCGAGGTTTTCGGTGATAAGTTCCAGCTGTTTGGTAAGGTCGGCATCGTAAAACATCTGTTTTTCAGGGATTTTGTCGGGATAGACAAGGCTTTTGTTGCGTTCTTCGGCCTCGTCGGTGAAAAGGTCGTAGTCATCCTCCAAAAACAGGCGTTTACCCTTGTCGGTAAGCGAGAGGCTGGCTTCGGTGAACATATTGCCGGAGCTTATCTCCACCAGTCCTGCCTTCTGGAGAAGATGCTGCTGGTCTTTCAGCATCTTGCCTATGGCAAAACGCATGCGATAGTTGTCGTAGATGTCGTTCAACGTGCATTCCAAACCGCTCTCGCGGCGATGGCTTGTGAGAAAATCGTCGCAGATTTCGTAGAACAGCGTTCGGTCCTCGGATTCGGAGAACATCTTACAAACGTTTTTCACGAAAGTGAGCTCAGGGTATTCCGTCTCCATATCCGCCACTTTCTCAAAAAGGAGACGCGTGGGGGCATCCTCGGAACTGCGGCTGTCGATAAGGTCCGACACCATCTTTACAAACTTGTAACGATGGATTTCCTCACCAGCGAGTTTGCTTTTGTCGAAAGCCTTGCCACTCATAATAGCCTCTTTCACAATGGGATTGATTTTATAATTGCGATTGTTGGAAAAATGGCGGTGGTTAGTGACTTGCACAAGGTACTTGTTCTTGACAAGGTAGTCGAAATTTTCGGCCAAAACCATAAACTGCATGTCGTTGAGACCGAAAAAACGGCACACGTCGTCGGCATCGAAATGATCCTTGTTGAAATTTTTGCTGAAAGCCGCCACAAACAGTGCCGACTGCAAGGGGGTAACACCCAGATAATTCGACAGATGCGCGTTTTGGTTTACAACCTCCGTAATGGTTTTCTCAGAGTAGGGATTATTTTCGTCGTTTTCATCGTCGTCAACATAGCGGCCACGGCGATACTCCCTTTTCTCTTGCTCCGCCAGAGTGCCGGGAGCGATAGCGTTGAGGAGATTGGTTTTGGAGTCCTCCAGCTGCATAGCGAGGTAACTCACTGTCTTCAGAATGTTTTTTGTTTTTTTCATTTCTTTAAATGTTTAAAAAATTACTATACAAAAATATAAACTCGGTGTGCAGAAATATTGCACAGTTTTACAAAATATTGTTCTACAATTTATTACAAATAGCTATTAGTATCATTTTCGGTTTTTGATTGTCGAAATACGACGTTTTTTCACTCCGTTTTTCGGTGCGAAAATACAACGACGTCCCGGCACAAAGCACTTCTATGGTCCTTTTTTGTTCTTTCTGAAGGTCAGGGTATTAATAAGTGAAGGCGTGAAAATGTTAAGGTGTGAAGGAGAGTTCGGCAAATCTTTTTTGGGTTTTGCGCCTGTTCGCCTTCGGCTCACGAGATCTTGTACATCTTGTAAATTTCTTTCGCTTTCCGCGAAAGCTGCACAGTAACTATAAATTATAACCTATTAATTAGTTCCGAACTCCGAGTTCCGAATTCCGCATTTATTATCAATTTTCAACTTTCAACTTTCAATTTTTTAGCTGTGCAACAAAATTACACACTTAATTTGTATATTTGCAACATAAACCAAAACAATAACAATTATGACTAAAAACCTGATTAACAAATATATATGGCTTGTAGACATAATACGTAAAGCCGGCAGGGAAGGGATAACTTTCAACGACATTGCCTCGAAATGGCGCGAAAAGGACGCCACGGAATACGCCAAACGCACGTTCCACAACCATATCAACGCTGTTTACGAACTTTTCGGCATCGAAATAAAATGCATCAAAGGCAAAAACCTGAACAGGTACTACATAAACGACAACAGCGACTTTAAAGACATTTCGGGTTTTAAAAACTGGCTGCTCGACTCACTATCGCTGAGCTGCGCGCTGGAGGTGAAAGAGCCGCTGAAAAAACGCATACTGCTGGAGGAAGTGCCATCGGGACGCGAAAACCTTACGGACATACTGGAGGCCATGGGCAACGGCAAAACGCTGTCATTCACCTACAAAGCCTTTTGGATGGACAGCGACAAGGAATCGACGTTCTACAACGTTGAGCCATACGCGCTAAAGATGTTCAAACGGCGCTGGTACCTGCTGGCCAAATACGGCGACGGCCCGCTCAAGACCTATGCCCTCGACCGTATGAGCAATATCGACGAGGAGTTCAACAATTTCACACCGCCGGAGGATTTCGACGCCGAGGCGTTTTTCAGCACCTGTTTCGGCATTATCAGCGACCAAAAAGTGGAACCGGAAATAATATACCTGAAGGTGGACGACTTTCAGGCCAAATACCTGCGGTCGCTGCCCCTGCACCACTCGCAGAAAGAGATTGAACGCACCGACACCCACTCGGTGTTCTCGGTATATCTGCGTCCTACCTTCGATTTCAAACAGGAGTTGCTCTGGCACGGCGAAACGGTGGAGGTGCTGCGTCCAGAAAGCCTACGCAACGAGATGGCACGCATCGGACGAGCGATAGCGGAAAAGAACTCTTGATAGTTCGGAATGCGGATTTCGGAATTTTTCTCCTGCTCGCTGTCGCTCGCGAGATTTTGTAAATCTTGTAGATTTTTGTTCTCCTACTCGCCTACGGCTCGTGAAATCTATTTAATCTGGTAAATTGGATTCGCTTCGCTCACTTTTTTGGGACCGCGGGGTGCCTACCTACAGTTTTTCCACCCAGTGGGAGGCATTACATAAAATGTGTTACATAAAATATGTAATCTTGGAAACAGCTTTGTTTATGTGGGTTTACGAAAGGAAAAGCGTAGCGGTTGAGGCATAAAAAAGGCGGAACGAAGTTCCGCTTTTTTTTCGTATTCTTTTTATATGCTACTTTTATGGAGGATTTTTTTCCAGTTTTCATAACATCTCGTAATGTCATTGTAATATCTTTCATACTTCTGTCTAGCACATGGATGATTGTACTCAATCAATAACTTTTCATTATTATAGCAGCAACGGGCTTTGTTCTGTTTTCCTATACAAAGTTCTTTCATATTCATGCCGTTTTTTAATTCACTAGTCAAAGCCCCAACCTTACTACAATTTATTATCACATCGGCACCAATTTGCTTTATTTGCCTCAACAAAAATTCTTTATGATCTTTGTATGCCTTTCTAATTACTGGATTCTTTGAGGCAGATATGCCAGCTGTCTTTTTCACATTAATCAAAGCGATATTATGCATAACTTTTATACCATTTATCGTGGCGTCTTCGTCAACAACAGGCATTTTATTTGGTTTATAAATAATGCCATAAGAACACAATATAATTCTTTTAAAAGTTCTCTTCCATAACTTTTTCCCAGAAACATCATCTTTATATTCAGATACATCCTTAAAAAACAATCTATGATTATAGTCTTCTGGTTGAGGAGGACGATCCTCGTGATGAGCCCAATTAGCCTCTTTTAATATCCACAATATTTTTGGATAAGTCTCTTTAAATTTAACCATATTTACAATTCCATCAACAATAGCTTCTGGACCATAATTTTCTTCGTTTCTTATTTCTTCATCTAAAGCACCTGGATATTTCATCATGATATTAATAAAATAGACTTCTAATTAAACATTATTTCTTCTCGCCCCTTACCCTGCCGAAATCTTTAAAACAAGGTGCGGAGGAAACGATTTTGCAAAGTTACAAAAAAAACAAATAGAAACATCTAAAAACACGAAAAAAAGTATTGTTTTACAATGGGTCGCCCTAAAGGGCTCAAAATCAAAGGAAATTTGATAATTAAATTACAAAAAAATGATTTTTCAATAATTTTGAGCGCAGCGACCAAAAAAGCTCATTCGTCTTTCAGTATTGAAAATCAAGTTTTTGTCCTCAATCTGTTTTTATAGTTTCCACTCTTTTTCCACAACTGCGGCCGAGGCCTCGGCTATGTCGGAGTAAACAGCGTCGAAGAACTCCGCAAAGCCTTTGGGCAGGTCACCTGAGCGGGCGTAGTCGTCCATGCCGCGGATCTCCACAAAGTCCAGAGCGCTACCCTTGAGCTGCTCCAGCAGGGTGTTCTCCATCGTTTTCCCGGCCGTCTCGAAATCGAAAGGCTCCACTACCAGCAGTCCAGCCTTGCAGCCTTTGGCAAGCAGTGCTTTAATGCCTTCCACGGCGTTTTGCAACGTCTCGTCGCGCAAGGCCGACATAACTGCCACCACAACACAGTGGGTAACAGCGGGTTGTGCGTTATCGGCAGGCAGCACGGCGTTCCATCCTGTGTGCACGGCCACGTTTGGGGCGGCGCATTTCTCTTTCAATATTTTCTCCAACTGTCCGTGGCTGTGGTTGTCGCACAGCACCACGGCTATGTTTTGTATTTGTTGTGTTTCTGTCATAACTATTTAATTTTTAATATATTACTTCTAATTTGCTTATTGTCTTACTTTATCAAAAAATCGAACCTGTCGAAATGCATAAGTTCCAAGAATGGATTAATGCTGATTGGGGTACGCTTGACAAGCACGTCAAATTCCGACTCGGGTCGTTTGTACGAAACACGGTTGCCTTCGGCATCGGTTAGAACGCTTTTCAAATAATAGTCGCCCATGACATCTCTAATGTGCATGTCCAACTCCGGAAATCTTGCACTACCGCCAGTCAATGCTCTGCATTTTGTCTTGCACAAGATATCGTAAGACATCTCGGGAGGGATGCTTTCAAGAACTTCCATCACCGCAATGTCAATTTTTCTCAACAACTCTTCATTAGGCTTTTCAATGTCCAAGCAACATACCACAGTGGTTACGGGCTGATTGGTGTCGGGATTCACACCGCTTATTTCCTTTGTATTGGGGAGTCTCTTTTCCGCCAGTCCAAAAGCGATATCGAGTATGGCTTGTTCGGCAATTTCTTCGTCAACAAGCACGTTGCGTCTTTTCAGCAAATTCTCGCAAAAATTTTTGGTAAACAATTTTCCGGCAAAGGGCAGCGTTTTGGTGGTAACGATGCCGCCAAGGGCTATCACCGAAATTTCGGTAACTCCGCCGCCACAACGGACTATCATTTTGGCCTCTGGTTCGTAAATGTCGTAACCCAAGCAAATGGCTTCGGCCAATGGTCGGTAGATGAACCGGACATCCTTGGCACCTGTTTCCTGCAACGCCTCACGCAAAATGCCGATCTCTTGTGTGGAGAAAGTGGCGGGTACAATCATCAGAAGTTTTGATATTTCGCTGTCTTTGGAAATTCTTTTCTTGTATTCCACAACCATCTCTTTTACAAGATATTGGGCGGCTTCTTTGTCCACTATTTTTCCATCCACCAACGGACGCACAATGGCATCGCCATCCTGCAAATCAAGATTGTTACGTCCATCGCCAAATTTGACAAATTTACCATCACGTCTGACAATGGCAGTCGCAGATCCAAAATGATCCCAAGCCATAAAACCTTTTCTGAAAAAAAGCGAACAATATGTGTTTCCCAACTGAAATATCGCATTGAGTTTTTTGTCGTTACGATAATCTCTATACATCTCCAACAGTTCAATAAATCTGTCAAGTTTGTTATTGTCTAAACGATGATTGAATCTCAAAGAAGGAAAAAGGCGCAAATACTCTTTGTCTCCATCCATTTCCACATAATATCTGTCTATAGGGAGCCAAACGTCTCCTGTTACTTGTTTTTTCATTGTTTTTTAATGTTTTGGTTAATAATATGATTTTTATAAATGAGCCTGTCGTTCGGTCATTGCATTAAAACATGCTGGCCAAAGACGAGGGGATGCAACTTCGTTACAACTCATTTAATTATTATTCGAAGCACCAATTTTCCTCCAACAAGTTTTGATAAACCACACTGCGTTCCATAAAAGTTTCGGCAATGGCGTTGCTGATTACGGGTTTCTGGTTGCTGGCACGTTCTTTCTCCGACCACCACAGATATGCCGCCATCACGCACTGCTCCATAGGGATGCCGTAAGGTGCGAGAAACACGCCCCGTTCGTTCAAAATGCCCTCCAAAGCCGCGTTTCCCATGGTGATGTTCTGGCCGAAAAGTCCTAAGGCCAGTCTGCCGATAAAATCATAAACTTTGTCGTCCAAAGATTCTTTTTTCATTGTTTTTTACTTTTTTAATTGTGGGTTCCTTTTTACCTAACTTCCTGACACAGAGTGAACCGCATTATCTCCGAGCATCGGTTTTCTCGTCTTTCGACACTGCGAAGATACACCCGCCCTATGCCAAACGGTGGCACAGAGGGATTTTTGTTTCAGATTTTGCGGAAACAGTATAATTTTGAACAAAAGATTTTGCGGAAACAAAAAATGTGTAATTAAGACATGCGATTCCCAAATTGCATAAAAAAGAAACTCAATCCACATTTTCGTCTCCTCTATACGCAATGTCTTTCACTTCGTCCCAATAATCCATAAACTTGTTCCAACTTTTAGAATAGCCTTTTTCGCGGACCTCCTTTTTCCGTTGCTCATTAAGATATATAATAACCATTATTATAGCCAATGCCGCCAATAGAAAAGCCGCTTTTGCCACTATTGAAATCACCCTAACTGAAGCATCTGAGCAGTGTTTTATTGACTTATGCACAGATATTCCAAAAGTCAAAGCACACACACAGGCTGAAATCACTGCCCAAATTGTATCTACCGAGAAAGATGGCAACAACAGAGCGGTGGCCAAAGCCAATGCCGACACTACAAGCAATACCAGATCCCAAATGCCGATAATAATAGGATACCTTTTTTTGTACGAAATCCTGAACAAAACAAAGAAAACCACAATGGATATAACGCCCATAACAAGAAAAATATACAAAACTCTATTGTTACTATCCTTATCAGAATCAGACACGTCGGACTTTCCTGAAACCATGTTTTGCAAACTGTCCTTTTTTTCATCAGAACCAGACAACGCCCTTCGGCTGTCGGCATTGGCACTATTCCACAACAACACCTTTGTGCTCATGCCGCAATCATCCATTTCTCCAAGTTCCTCTGTGGTTATCAATAACTTATAATCATCTTTAACGAACAATTCCGTTATTATTTTTGCAGTCCATTCACCATTTACATCGTTTTTGTCAATTTTGCTTGTCCGTGTAGATTCAAGCTTGAAGCCCATTTTTTCAAACTGAGTTTTAAATTTCGGATCATAAGCGTATGTATATGTTATTGCAATATCTTTTTCCGAATGGAAGAACACTTCCATACCTTTGCCCGCACAAAGTGCCGCATCCCATTCGAATCCGGGAGCATCCTCGTCACTATAAGCGGGATAATTGGATATGAAAAAGCAGTAATTATCACCTTCAACAAAGAGCAGCGAATCGTAGTTGCACAGATGCCTGTCGCTACCAACATACTTATTCCATTTTGCTTTATCCCAACCACCTTTATTGCGGATAATATCAGTTATTTCCTTTTTATTGGCTGCATCTATGATAGCAATCAACTCTTTGGCACTGAAATAGGTCTTTTCCAAATTTGCCTTCCATTTTGCGTGGTCTGCCTTCCATTGAGGATCATCAAAATCAAATTCACTTTGCCCATAAGCAATAGTCGTGGCACAGCAAAGAAATAATAATGCCGCTATCAGTTTTGTGGTTATTTTTTTCATAATCAAAATCTTTAACAAGTTCACATTTATTTTGTCGAGGATTCTGCAGAAGAATTTTTGTCTTGCTCAGAGTCTTCCGAAACCTCACCCAAAGTATTATGTTTTAACTCATTAAGAGATGTATGTTCGAAATAATTCTTTATAAGGAATAAAGCAACCATTTCAACTATCAGAAGCGGTATAGAATAGATTATAGTAAAAGCAATTGATGTTTGGTCACTCGCAAAAAGATTAACAAGACCTCCGATTATTCCAAAAGCAGCGAAAATGATGAAAGCGCAAGGCACTTTTTTACTCATATTGAATTTCAAAATTTTCATACCAATGGCAAGCATAATGCCATAAAAAGCCAACTCCAACAGCGTCATAACCGTTCCTAACACAGGCACTTGGCTCGATAATGATATAGAAGCCGCTCCCAAATATTCTGGCGAAACAGAGAACAAACCATCAACAAACATAATTATCTGTAGCACTATCAATACGGTAAACATTTTTGACCGGAAATCGAATCGGTCCCTACAATACCAATCCACAAATTTGAATATCAAACACCATCCAAGTGCTTTCAATGCGTCAAGAATCCATCCCGGTATAAAAGTAAGTATATCCAAGAAGTCCTGACAAAGTGATACGGCTATTGACACCAAGCCCATGATACAAGCCACATATAGTCCATCCGACCATTCAAATGATTTCTTTTTTTCTGCCATGATTTTTCTGTTTTTGTTTTAATTAAACATAATTTTACAACCTGCAAAAATACTCCAATCCCGCCACTCAGCGCAGGTCTAAATAAAGTCCAAATTGCAACAGATTGGCAATTAGTTATATACACAAACCCGATAAAAAACATTTTTGGCTAAGGCCAGCGCAAAAAGCACCGCCACAATCACCGTCCCATCAGTACTTTGCAACGTTCCACCACTCGCAGAAAGAGGCTGTAAACCTCGTCCTTGTCGTTGCAGTATTTCCACACACAGCTTATGTCGTACTCTGGCAGAAGGTCCTGTTTCAGGTCGTTGATAACGGGGTTTTGGCCGTATCTTATTCGTTTGCCGCTCTTGGTATCCATAATCAGCGCCTGGCAATACAATCCTTTGCCGTCGGTATCGTCGAAAATATATACGCACAGCGCGGTTTTGTCGGTAAGCGGAAACGACACATCGGTAAAGGTGGACACACCTACATATTGGTTGGGGCGAAGGTCGGGGAAACGCTTGGCGGTATTTTCCACCCAGTCAGGATAAGGTGCGTCGAAAAGGGCATCGTATGCGAACAACTCTGTATCGGTTGCGTAGTAAGGCTTTGAATTGGCAAAAAACCAAACTCCTGCCACCACAACAGCTGTCAGCAATGCAGCCACCAACGAAACTCCAGCAATGTCGGCTCTTCGCAATGCCTTTTCCACTGCCTTTGCAGAGGGGTAACGCTTTTGCGGATTGTTTTTGGTGCAACGCCGTGCCACGTGGCAATAGCGGTGCGGGAAAAGCTCTTTAAGCAACACTCCGAAAGCATAGATGTCGGCACGGGAGTCCACCGCCACGCCGGGCCGCATCTGCTCGGGGGCGGCGTAGGCTTTGGTATATGCAGGGCCCTTCAGAACGGCATAGTCGTCGCTGTCGGCCAAGCCAAAATCTATCAGCTTCACATTGTCGCCGTTGCGGGTAACAAGGATGTTGGAGGGCTTGAGGTCGCGGTGAACTATCTGCTTGGCGTGACAGTAGTCCAATGCCGCCAGCAGTTGCAACGCCACTTTCTTACGCAGTTCGCGCGAGGGCCGCTCGGCAAGGAAATCGGACAACGGACGGCCGTCAACGTAGTCCATCGCAATGCAGATACCCAACTCGGGATGCTCCTCCATTCGGTAGGCGCGCACTATGTTGTCGTGGTCGAGGCGCGAGGCGATGTCGAACTCCTTTTGCAGCAGGGTTCGGAAAACGGGGTCGGACTGCCGGTCGGGTTTTATGCCCTTCAGCACCTCCCAACGGCCGTTGCGACGCACTTTCACCACACGGCTGTATCCCCGCGACTGTATTTCCTCGAAATCGCCGCCACCGTCCGAAGCACTGAAAAACACCACGTTAACGTAGTCGGATATGCTGTTTTCCTTGTTTTCCATAGGTGCAAAAATACGAAAAATTTCCAACCAAACACAAATAAATATTTAGACCTTATTTAGACCTTCAATCCCGATTTTTTTCGTTACCTTTGCAGAAATGAAAACAACTGCCGATGGATACACAAAACACACATTTAGAAAAACTTAAGTCGCTAGTCGAGAAATCCCTGCCGCACACGTTGAAAACGAGCAAAGATTTCGAGGAACTACACCAGCTTATGCAGCAACGCACGGGCTCTTCCCTGGGGACCACAACGCTGAAACGTATCTGGGGCTATATCGGCGGCGACAACGCCCTGCGCCAAAGTTCCCTCGACATTCTATGCCAATTTGTCGGCTACCCCGACTGGAGCACTTTTCTGGCCGACCACTGCGGCGACGAAGACCGTGAATCGTCGAACTTTGTGCTGCTACAGACGTTGCGTGGCACCGACTTACGGACAGGCGACCGAATCGAACTGCGCTGGAACCCCAACCGACGGCTTTTGGCCATCCACAAAGGCAACGGCGTTTTTGAAACATTGGAGTCGGAAAACTCAAAGATAACTGTCGGCACTACATTCCGTTGCGAGCGTTTCACCATCGGACTGCCGCTGTTTATCGACATACTCCGCCCCGACACCCCGCCAGCCCTCTACCAAGCCGGCAAAAAAGGCGGAATCACCAAAATTAAAGTGATTAGTGATGAAGAAAGGTTCAGTGAACCTTTCGATAGCACGAAGTGCGGAGAATAAAATAATTGGTGATTGGTCCTCTGGACAAAAAGCATTTTTAAAGAAAAACATGTCCTGTTGCCGATAAAAAAAACAATTCCGAACTCCGCATTCCGAACTCCGCATTGAAAAAAAAATCGTATATTTGCAACAGAGTGCGATATGGCAAAACCTATCGCAAGTAGTTTATTGTAAATAAGTTAGAAAATAAAACACACGACTGATGTCATTACTTTCCATACGCAACCTGCACGCCTCGATAGGCGACAAGGAGATTCTCAAGGGTGTGAACCTCGAAATCAACGAGGGCGAAGTGCACTCCATAATGGGTCCCAACGGCAACGGCAAAAGCACCCTCGCCGCCGTGATAGTGGGCAACAGCAAATTCACCGTAACCCAAGGCGAAGTCATCTTCAAAGACAAAAATATCCTCGACATGTCCGTTGAGGAACGTGCCGCCGAAGGCCTTTTCCTCGGTTTCCAGTACCCCGTGGAGATTCCGGGAGTGAGCATTAGCAACTTTATGCGCACCGCAGTCAACGAGCAACGCAAATACCGCGGCCTCGACCCCCTCTCAGGAAGCGAGTTTTTCAAACTGATGGAGGAGAAAAAACAGATTGTGGAACTCACCTCGAACCTTGCCAGCCGCTCTGTTAACGAGGGTTTCTCGGGCGGCGAGAAAAAGAAAAACGAGATTTTCCAGATGGCTATGCTCGACCCCAAACTGGCCATCCTCGACGAAACGGACTCCGGCCTCGACATCGACGCGCTGCGCATCGTAGCCAACGGTGTGAACAAGCTGCGCCGCCCCGACAACGCCACCGTCGTCATCACTCACTACCAGCGTCTGCTCGACTACATAGTGCCCGACTTCGTGCATATCCTCTACGAAGGACGCATAGTGAAAACCGGCGACAAAAACCTCGCCCTCGAGCTGGAGAAGAAAGGCTACGCCTGGATTAAAGAAGAACTCGAAAACTCAGCCAAATAACCATGACCACCACCGAACTGATTCTCAGCAAAACAGCGGCATTGTCCACCAGCGACGGCCCGCAGAGCCTTACAGCACTGCAACGTCAGGCCGCCGATTTCCTTGCCGAAAACCGTTTCGCTTTCCGCAAAAACGAGGTGTGGCGCAACGTGGATTTCGGCGAGTTTATGGACGACGAGCTCACCTCTCCCCTGCCCGACAACTCGCGGCAGACCTCGTTCAGCTGCGACATCCCCAACCTCGACACCACCAAACTCACCGTCTGCAACGGATATTATCAGGCCAACGCACAGGACAGCATTCCCAACGGAGTGATAATCTGCAGCTTGCGCGAAGCTTTGGACAAACACCCCCAGTTGGTGGAGAAGGTGCTCGGACAGACAACTCCCGTCAACAACAGTTTCCTTTCGGCAAACACAGCCCTCTTCACCGACGGCGTTTTCATCTATATCCCCGACGGCGTGGCCGTGGAAAAACCGCTCCAGATCCTCAGCGTGGCGGACCACGACAAACCGATGCTGCTGCAGACGCGCAACCTCGTGTATATCGGCAAAAACAGCCAGCTCACACTTATCCACTGCGACGACTCGTACAACCACAACCGCTGTTTCTCCAACACCGTCACCGAAATTGTCATCGACGAGGACGCCCGTCTGGACCACTATAAGATGCAGAACCTCAACGACAACTCCGGACTTATCAACCAGACTTTCGTGCGTATGCGCCAAAACTCATCGTTGCTATCCAACGGTGTGTCGTTCAACGGTGGCAACATACGCAACCACAACGAGATACGCATGGACGGCGAACACTGCAACGTGCAGGTGCACGGTCTTTACCTGATGGACAAGGAACAGAAAATCGACAACTACGTGTATGTGGAGCACAGCCACCCCAACTGCGACAGCTACGAGCTTTTCAAAGGCATCCTCGACGACAACGCCCACGGCAGTTTCAACGGACATGTGCTTGTGTGCGACGGTGCCTTCAAGACCAACGCCTCGCAGTCGAACAAAAACATACTGCTCACCGACAAGGCCACCATCAACTCCAAGCCTTTCCTCGAAATATACAACGACGATGTGAAATGCTCGCACGGCTCCAGCATAGGCCAGCTCGACGAACAGGCACTATTTTATATGATGCAGCGCGGCATACGCCGACACACAGCCACCACACTGCTGATGTTCGCTTTCTGCGACGAAGTGCTGAAAGACATCAATATAGCACCGCTACAGCAACAGCTGCGCGAGATGGTGCGACGCCGTCTGCAAGGCGAGCTCACCTCCTGCGACAACTGCGTAATAGGTTGCAACACAAACGATTGCCATTTCCCCATCGACACATCGCGGCTATGACACGCAAGGCTCTACTGACACTGACATTCCTGCTGTCGTTGGCCGTTTTACATTCACAAAACAACATCGACTACCTGCTCAACTGCCAGTGCGGAACAGCCCTCACATCCGGCCAGACCGACGACCTGCGTCAGGCCTTCGAGCTTTACAACGCCAAACGCCTCACCCAGAGCATACGCATCGCCCGTCAAGTGATGAAACAGGCACCGCAATCGCCTCATCCTTACTTCCTTATGGGACTCATCTACGCCAAGCGCGAGAATCTGATGAAAGTGTCGGCGATGTTCAAAAAAGTGAACGCCCTCTGTCCCGACTACCCCGACGCCCGCGCACATTTCTTCATCGGCATGGTGAACTACAGCAACGAGGAATTCGGCAAAGCCACCGACAACCTGAACCGTTTTTTCGAGCTTGCCGCCAACGACCCGCAAGGCATCTACGCCGAGTATCGCGAGGACGCCGAAATCTACCGCCGCTGGTCGGTATTTCTCAACAATATGGCCACCAACCCCGTGCCTTTCGAACCCAAGTCGATGACCAACATCTCCACCCCGCACAACGACCTGCTGCCCTACCGCACGGTGGACGGCTCACAGTTTTGGCTATACCGTTTCATTCCTAAATACAAAACCGAGGCTCTCGGCTATGAGCCTGAAAATCAGGAAAAAGTGTTAAAACTATTCCAATGCCGCCTTCTGCCTTACGGCAACTACTCCGAAGGCAAGGTGATGGGCACGCCGTTCAACCGCACCGGAACCGAGGGCGGGGTAACGCTCACCGCCGACAACCACCTGCTTTTCTATTCCATTATAAAAAAGGAGAGCAACGGCTACAACAACAGCGACATTTTCTTTACCGAATTCAAGAACGGCCGTTGGCAACCTTCCGAGAACATCGGTCCGGTGATTAACAACGCCAACAGCAGCGAGAGCCAGCCCTCCGTCACTCCCGACGGCACAAGGCTCTATTTTTCCAGCAACCGCAAAGGGGGCCATGGCGGCGACGATATCTGGTGCTCCGAGCGGCAGCCCGACGGCAGCTGGGGCGAACCTTACAACCTCGGCTCGGCGGTGAACACCCCCGGCGACGAGCGTTTCCCCTTTATCTGCGCCGACGGCGAGACGCTGTTCTTCTCCTCCAACGGACAGATGTGCATAGGCGGCTACGACGTGTTTTACGTGCGTCTCGACGGCAATAACACGGCTCCTGCCAAAAACCTCGGCTATCCCATCAACACCGACGCCGATGAGGTGGGTTTCGGAATCACCGCCGACGGCACAAAAGCCTATTTCTCCTCAAACCGCTATCCGGGCAAGGGCGGCATGGACATTTTCGAGTTCGAGCTATACCCACAGGCACGGCCACAACGCATGCTAGTGCTGAAAGGCACCGCCACCAACGCGCAGGGCACTGCCTCCGCCGACAAAGTCACGGTTACCGAAAAGAGTTCTGGAAAAAGCACCTCCTACCCCGTCAACCCGCGCAACGGACGTTTCACCGTGGTGGTGAAAGCCGCAAGCGCCAACACCATATCAGCCTGGAATGGCGCCAAATGCATCGCCAAAAAGAACATCGCCCCCGACACCGCAGGACTTGGGGGAGAAATCGTGTTTTAATTAATAATTAGTAATGAGTAATTAGTAATTGGGGATTGGGGATGAGTGATTTAATTCATTTCCAATGAGAGACCATAAGCGACATAACCAATACAATAGCTGCTCCACTTATAATGAGTCCAATTTTTGCAAAAACGTTGTTGCTTTTTCTAAGTGAGTAAAAGCACATGACAACGGGCACAAATAAAAGCAGCAAAAAAACACGCAAAACTGAATTGTCGCCACGAAGGGTCAAATCACCCAAAATAAAAAATGTTATTGGGTTTGCCAAAATAATCGAAAGCACGAAGCCTGCGATACCAAGTGGATTTTTCTTTTTTTGATTTTCTGTAGTCATATCTTTATCATTTTATTTGTTTCCATTTAAAAGTCTTTATAATATTGTCCATATCACGTTTCCAAGCTTCTGGTTCTGTTTCGCGATAGGATATTACAATTCTTGTAGCCTCATTATTATTGTACAGCCAATAAATATCAACGTGAGTAGTATTGCCGTTGTTTCCAACACGACAGTACCGTGTGTTAACAGTATAAATATCGCACAATTTAACCCATTTAATGTTTGGTCCATCAATAATTTGATAGTCAAAGCCCATTTGGTGACATTGCTCCATATCGTCATAAACCGCACTTTCAAAGAGACTTCTTGTATAAGCATCGATGCATTCCGTATCTTTAGCTGAAAGGAATGTACCATACTCGTCAATGTAGTAATTTATAAGTACTCGCATATAGTGCTCGTCAGCATGACCAGCATACGGTTCCTCAGACAATCCTTTCTGTTGGAAAACAATGTCAAAATTATCCACAGGCAATCCAAGAGACTTTGTGAATTTGGTATAGTTGTCCGATTCTGTCCTAATCTCCAAAAAAGGCGGAACACTTATCTTGAATGGGGTGTATTCGTAAGTTTCCCAATCTTCAGGCACAACAAATTCTTCACCATTTCCTCCACAGGAAGAAAGTGCTGTGGCAATTATCATTACAGTAATCAAAATTCTTTTCATCATTAATGTGTATTTAATGCTGCAGTTGCTCAAATAATGACAAAAAGAAAGGCGCAAATCCTTTTCTTATTGCCACTTATTTCCCGCGCTGGTGTCTGGAGTACCTAGGTGTAAATAAGGGTTTTAAGGGAATTCACGCCAAAAAGCGTAAACTTCCGCAACCTTATTCTCACACCTAACAATGTTTTCCAGACTTTGCACAGGGAGAACAAGAGCGTCATGCTCTGTATATCAATTTATTACTATATTATTCCTATAACTTGATTTTTAGTTTTTTACTATGTTACAATGTCAACTATTTCTTTATGTTTAATTCTGCAAAGGTACAACTTTTTTTCTAAATACGCAAATTCAATAATTTTGCAGTATTAATGGTGGTTTCGCCTGTCGAAACCACCATAATTACTAATTACTAACTATTTCTTTTCGAGCAGCATCACGTTTTCCACATGCTGGGTGTGGGGGAACATATCCACGGGCTGTATGGCCTTCACCGCATATTTCTCCGAGAGCATGGCCACGTCGCGGGCTTGGGTGGCGGGGTTACAACTCACATAAACAATCTTCTGTGGCAGGGTGGCAAGAAGCTGGTTAACAACCTTTTCGTGCATGCCTGCGCGCGGCGGGTCGGTGATGACCACGTCGGGAGTGCCGTGCTGAACAATGAAATCGGGAGTGAGTATGTCGGCCATGTCGCCGGCAAAGAAGGTGGTATTGTCGAAATCGTTGAGTTCGGCGTTGACACGGGCGTCGGCCACGGCGTCCTCCACATACTCGATGCCAACCACTATTTTGCAGTATTTTGCCACAAAACAGGCAATGGTGCCGGTGCCGGTATAGAGGTCGTAAACCGTTTCAGTGCCCTGCAGTCCTGCGAAATCGGCCACAAAGCCGTACAAGCTGCGCGCCTGCTGCGAGTTGGTCTGGTAGAACGACTTGGGACTGATACGGAACTTCAGCGGAGCGTCGCCGGTGCGGTAGGCGGGCATCATCTCGGTGATGTACGGACTGCCGTGGTAGCACACCACGTCGAGGTCGTTGTACGAATCGTTGAGTTTTTCGTTAATAATATATTGTAGCGAGGTAATCTGCGGAAATTCGGTTTTCACGAAATCGAGCATGGGGAACAGCAAACTTTTGTCGTCCTTGGCCACAATCACAATAAGCATCCACTCACCCTCCTGGGTGTTGCGTATCACAAGGTTGCGCAAAAAGCCCTCGTGGGTGCGTATGTCGTAGAACTCCAGCCCTTGTTGTGAGGCGTATTCGCGTATGCGGTTGCGGATGTCGTTGGAGAGGTCGTCCTGAAGGGCGCAATACTGGATGTCGAGCACCTTGTCGTAAAGTCCGGGGATATGCAGTCCGAGGGCGTTGGGCTGTGGCTTGAAATCGGGGTTGGAAATCTCCTCGGGCGTCATCCAACGACGGTTGGAGAAGGTGAATTCCAGCTTGTTGCGATAGTGGAAGATACGTTCCGAGCCGCAGATGGGACTCATGGCCGACACGTCGATTCTGCCGATACGTTCCAAGTTGCTCGCCACCTGATTTTGTTTGCACTTCAGCTGGTCGGCGTAGTTTAGTATCTGCCATTTGCAGCCGCCGCACACGCCGAAATGTGGGCATTGCGCTGGCACACGGCGGTCGCTGTAGTGTTTTATGGCGATGGCCTTGCCTTCGGCGTAGTTTTTCTTCGATTTCAGGATGCGTATGTCCACCACGTCGCCGGGCACCACAAAAGGCACGAACACCACTTTGTTCTCCACCCGCGCGAGGGCCATGCCCTCCGACACGGCGTCGATTATCTCCACGTCGGTATATATCACCTCTTTTTTCGCTTTGCGCATAGTTCTTTCGCTTTTTTCGTGTTCCGTGACGCCATTTTGCCTCTCCATAAAAGTCAAAAAAGAAGCAAAGTGGACTTCACCCTGCTTCTTTTTTCCTTTAAAGGCTATGTTTTTTCTTTTTTGGCGCCAAAGAAAAATAAAACTCTATCGTTCGTCGGAAACGGTCAGTTTTTTTCTGCCTTTCTTTCTGCGAGCAGCCAAAACTCGACGTCCATTTGCTGTGGACATGCGTTGACGGAAACCGTGCTTATTGGCTCTCTTTCTGCGTGATGGTTGAAATGTTCTTTTCATTTTTCGTCTATTTTTGAGTTTGCAAAGATACGAAAAAAATCAATACCAGCGAAAAAAATTTTCATTTTGTCCCCGAAAAGGGTTTCGCCCCTCAAAAAACGCCAAAGTAAACAATTGAACAATAGGCTGTTAAAAAAACGGACAAAACAAGGCGTTTACAAACAAAAAAAATTGAGTACCTTTGCAAACCGAAAAGAAAGTCTCTTTTCGCATCAAATTTTGACAAAAAAGTATGACAAAAGACACGTTTTTTGAATACGTTTCCAACCCGTTGCGGTTTAGTCTGCAGGACAAACTCGACATACACAACGAACGCATGAGCTACCCTTTCTGCTCCGTGCTTCAGGTGCTTGATCTGCTCAGCGACAAAGCCACCTCCGGCGCCAGTTTCGACCCCCAGATGGTGTCGCGCGTGTCGGTGCAGGTGCCCGAAAGCGCCACCCTTGCGGCACGACTCGAAAAAACCGCCCTCAAAACCGACGACTCCGCCTCCGAAGCCGAGGCTCGCCATCTGAAAGAAAAAATCGAGGCCGCCAAAAACAAGGAGATGGGCTTCACCGCCTCCGGCGAGATCGACATCCTCGACGAGATAAATTCCTTCCAGGATGTGTCGTTCAAAACGGCACCAAAAAGCGTGATTTTGCAAAATTTTCTCTATCCGAACACAAAAAATCTGCCTCAAAAAAGCCAAAACAGCCACCTCACCATCGACGAATTGGGCAAAAAAAGCAACTCCGACAACAATGGCTTAACCTCTGAAACTCTTGCAATTATACTCGAAAAACAAGGCAAAGTCGAAAAAGCAATCGAAATATATGAAAATTTGATGCGCCAAAATCCAGAAAAAAATAGTATCTTTGCAGTCCGAATTTCGGAATTGAAAAATAAGTTAGAAACTAAATAAAAAGATACAAAATGAACACAGGTTTTTACACAGCTCTTGTAGTTATCATACTTGTAATTTGCGTTATTCTGGCACTCGTTGTCCTCGTTCAGAACTCCAAAGGCGGCGGACTGGCATCCAATTTCCAGGGCCAGAACCAATATATGGGCGTTCGCAAAACCGCCGATTTCCTCGAAAAAGCCACATGGACTCTGGCTATAGCCCTGATGGTGATTAGCCTCGCCTGCGTTGCCTTCGTTCCCAAACACACCAACGAAGAAAAGGAAGTGAAAACTGAGCTCAACCTCGACAACATCAACATACCTACTACTTCGCAGACTACTGCTCCGGTAAACAACACACCGGCCCCCGAAGCACAACCCCAAGCAGAATAACACTATCCCAACAAATAGACCATAAAAGCGATTTGCCTCGACAAATCGCTTTTTTTAACGCCCATAGCATGAACGTCAGCCAACAGGTACAGCAGCTGCTATTTGCCAAATTCCCCCACATTCCTACCGAGGGACAAATAGAAGCCTGTCGCCTGCTCACCGAGTTCCTATTCAATCCCGACCCGCTGTCGGCTTTCGTGCTTAAAGGCTACGCCGGCACCGGAAAAACGACTCTTGTCAGTGCCCTTATCCAGACTCTGCCAGCACTAAAAGTGCGTTCCGTGTTACTTGCTCCCACCGGAAGGGCCGCCAAGGTACTGTCCAACTACTCCGGCCGTCAAGCTCTTACCATCCACAAAAAAATATACGCCACCACCGCCGACGCCAACAGCCTGCTGCGCTGCTCACGCATTCCCAACAAACACTCCTACACCCTTTTCATCGTCGACGAGGCTTCGATGATTGGCGAGGACAACGACAGTGGCCGCAACCTGCTAGACGACATGGTGAGCTACGTGAAAGAGGGCTCCCACTGCCGCCTGATGCTCATCGGCGACACCGCACAGCTGCCCCCCGTGGGCTCGCCCATAAGTCCCGCCCTCGACTGCGAATACCTGCAAACAGCATACGGCCTCGACATCCACTCGTGCGAACTTACCGAGGTGGTGCGACAGGCCGAAAAATCCGGAATACTGCACAACAGCACACTGATACGAAAGCAGATAGCCAATGACGACATTGTTCTAATGCCACTTTTTGAACTCGACGGCTATGGCGACATCTCACGTATCAACGGCGCAGTACTCGAAGAAATCTTAAACCAAGAGTATTCCGACAAGGGCTCCGAGGAGGTGGTGCTTATTTGCCGCACCAACAAACGTGCCAATATCTTCAACAACGAGATTCGCAACCGCATACTTTTCCGCGACGACCAGCTTTGCACCGGCGACTATCTTATGGTGGTGAAAAACAACTATTTCTGGTCCAACGAAGAGTCGGGCATCGGCTTTATTGCCAACGGCGACATCGCCGAAATTCTGCGTCTGCGCAATTTCGAAGAGTTATACGGATTCCGTTTCGCCACAGCCACGCTTCGTTTCATTGACTATCCCGAAGCCCCCGAAATCGAATGCAAGATACTGCTCGACACGCTCTATTCCGAATCGCCGTCGCTCACTGCCGACGAGAGTCGCAGACTTTACGAGCAGGTGGCCCTCGACTACGCCGACTTGCCCACCAAGGGCGACCGTCTGAAAGCCATACGCAACGACCCGTATTACAACGCCTTGCAAGTGAAATTCGCCTACGCCCTCACCTGCCACAAAACGCAGGGCGGACAGTGGGACACCGCCATTATCGACCAAGGTTTCCTGCCCGACGATGCCATAGACCGCGAATATCTGCGATGGCTCTACACTGCCCTCACACGAGCCAAAAAAAAGGTGTATTTGCTCAATTTTAAAGACGATTTCTTCGAAGAACCAAAGGAATAAAAAAACGGGAACTTGTTGAAGTCCCAGTTTTTTGGTAATTAGAGCCACAACTATGCGTCGATATTGGCGTAGGTGGCGTTCTGTTCGATGAACTCGCGACGAGGCGGCACATCATCACCCATAAGCATGGAAAATATGCGGTCGGCCTCGACGGCGTTTTCGATATGTACCTGACGCAGTATGCGGGTTTCGGGATTCATGGTGGTGTCCCAAAGCTGTTCGGGGCGCATCTCACCAAGACCTTTGTAGCGTTGTATGCGCAAGCCGCTCTCGCTGCCGCCGCCAAGTTTCTCTACAAGTGCCACTCGTTCTTCCTCGGTCCAGCAATATTCCGATTTCTTGCCCTTCGACACTTGATACAGAGGCGGTGTGGCTATATACACATAACCGTTTTCGATAAGTTCGGGCATATAACGGAAGAAGAAAGTCAATATCAAAGCGGCGATATGGCTTCCGTCGACATCAGCATCGGTCATGATAATCACTTTGTGGTAACGCAGTTTTTCGAGGTTGAGGGCTTTGCTGTCGTCGACGGTACCTATGGTAACGCCTAATGCAGTGTAGATATTCTTTATCTCCTCACTTTCGAAAGCACGGTGCTGCATGGCTTTTTCCACGTTCAAAATCTTTCCGCGCAGTGGCAATATAGCCTGGAATTTGCGGTCGCGGCCCTGTTTTGCCGATCCGCCTGCCGAATCACCCTCCACGAGGTAAAGCTCGCAAATCGAGGGGTCACCGTCCTGACAGTCAGCCAGTTTGCCAGGCAGTCCGCCGCTGCTGAACACCGTCTGCCTCTGCACCATCTCGCGGGCTTTGCGGGCGGCCTGACGCGCTGTGGCGGCCAATATCACCTTGTCCACAATGGCCTTGGCTTCGCGCGGATTCTCCTCGAGGTAGTTGTTGAGAAGTTCTCCCACAATCATATCCACAGCTCCCATCACCTCGCTGTTGCCGAGTTTGGTCTTAGTCTGTCCTTCGAACTGAGGCTCGGCCACTTTCACCGAAACAATAGCCGTCAATCCTTCGCGGAAATCGTCGCCGGTGATTTCTATCTTCATCTTTTTCTGTTTTTCCGACTTCTCTATCATTCCCGACTTGTCGGCGTAAGCCTTCAGGGTACGGGTAAGTCCGCGGCGGAAACCGGCAAGGTGCGTGCCGCCCTCGTGGGTGTTGATATTGTTCACATAGGAGTGAACGTTTTCCTTGAAAGTGTTGGTATATTGCAGGGCTATTTCGATGGGGATGCCCTGTTTTTCGCCTTCGATGCAGATAGGCTCAGGCATGAGGCTCTCGCGGCTCTCGTCGAGATATTTGATAAAGTCCTTGAGTCCGTTTTCGGAATAGAAACGGTTTTTGCGGGTGTTGCCTTCCTCGTCGGGACGCAGGTCTTCGATATTGAGTTCAATGCCCTTGTTGAGGTACGCCAGCTCACGCAGACGGCTTTCAAGGGTTTCGTATTTATATTCGGTAACGGTGAATATCGTAGCGTCGGGATGGAAAGTCACGCGTGTGCCGCGTTTTTCGGTCTCTCCCACCACTTTCACGCTGTACAGGGGCTTGCCTTTTTCGTATTCCTGACGGTAGATCTTGCCGTCGCGGTACACCTCGGCGGTGAGGTGGTCGGAAAGGGCGTTGACGCACGACACGCCCACGCCGTGCAGACCACCGGACACTTTGTAAGTGCCTTTGTCGAATTTACCGCCGGCGTGAAGCACCGTCATAACCACCTCCAGAGCGGATTTTTTCTCCTTCTCGTGCATATCCACAGGTATGCCTCGGCCGTTGTCCTCAACGCTGATGGAGTTGTCGGGATTGATTGTCACATCGATTTTGTTACAATAGCCTGCCATTGCCTCGTCGATGGAGTTGTCAACAACTTCGGAAACGAGATGGTGGAGGCCTCTTTCGTTCACATCGCCGATATACATGGCGGGACGCACCCTAACGGCTTCCAAGCCTTCCAAAACGGTGATGTTTTTTGCGCCGTAATTGTCTTGATTTTGTGTCAGTTCTTCGTTTGACATCGCGTATTTTCAGTTTTAAAATTAGATTGCAAAAATACGATTTTTTTATGGATTTTCGGGCATTTTCCGCCATAAAAATATCAAAAGTTATGCACATTTTCAGCGACTTCTCAACAACGCATAAAAACAGTCTGAAAAACGTCAGTTATTTCACTTTTTTTTCGTACTTTTGCACCTCCAAAACCAAGTTCGATACAATGAATTTCATAACGCTTCTGCTTCTGGCAATAGGACTTTCGATGGACGCTTTCGCGGTGTCGGTGTGCAAGGGACTTTCGTTGAAACGCACCAACCTGCGGGCCTATCTTGCGGTGGGACTCTGGTTCGGTGGATTCCAGGCCCTAATGCCCGTGGTGGGGTACTATCTTATTTACCATTTCAAGGACTATGTAACCGCCCTCGACCACTGGATTGCCTTCGCCCTGCTTCTGCTCATCGGTGTCAACATGATACGCGAGGCCCTTTCGGGGAAGGAGGAGTCGGCCAACGCATCGCTGGATTTCAGAACGATGCTGCTCCTTGCCATAGCCACCAGCATCGACGCCCTTGCGGTAGGCATATCGTTCGCCTGCCTCGACGTTAACCTGCCCCTTGCCGTTGCCATCATCGGCATAACGACTTTCATTTTGTCGGTGGCGGGACTCAAAATAGGCACGATTTTCGGCACACGCTACAAATCCAAGGCGGAGATAACGGGTGGCGTAATACTTATTCTGCTCGGCGTGAAAATACTGCTGGAGCACCTCGAAATCATATCGTTCTGACACCTTGATAAAGTCAGACGCTCTTTTATTTGAAAGTTTTTCGTCGTTTTTGCAAAAAAAACAAAAAAAATATGTAACTTTGCAAGGTTCAACACGGCGATTCAAAAAAACGTTTCGCCACATAAAACCATTGAAAAAACACAAATTAGCATTAAATTAATCACACCCATGAAAAGAACAGTTATTATTATGGCATTGGCAATAGCAGCCATCGTAGGCACCGCCAACGCCCAGTCGAAATTCGGCAACGCCCTGAAAAACGCCGCCAAGAAAGCTACCAAAGAGGTGTTTGACTACGCCAAAAATTCTGCCAACAAAAAAGCCGAAAACGCTGTGAACAACGCCGTGCAAGGCACCATTACGGGAACCAACAAATCCACTTCGGCTCCTGTTTACAACTCCCCCTCGAGAATTCCTTCCAACGCTCTGTACGTGAGCAGCACCACCGGCAGCAACCGCAACGACGGCAGCAAGTCGGCACCCCTCAAAAACATCGCCAAAGCTCTTGAACTGGCCAACGCCGGAGCCACCATCGTCGTGGCCGAAGGTAACTACTACGGTCTGCTCAACTGCGGCAACATCGTAATAACCAAGCCCGTAACCCTCCTCGGCGGCTACAGCACCGATTTCTCGGAACGCGATGTGCTGAAACACCACACCAGAATCCAGCCCTCCGCCTCCTCCAACGGCTCGGTGAGCGGCAACGGCACCATACAGATACGCAGCGTGCAGGCTCCCCGCGATTTCGTCATACTCGACGGTTTCATTATGGACCGCGGCAACGGAATAGCCTACAACGCCAAGGGCGAAGGCAAGCCCGCTGGTGTGGAAAGCCCCATGATGTGCCCCATCGGCACCGCGGGCATAGGCGGCGAGAACTTCAACGAAAGCTCCGTGCTGACCAACGAAATCTCCATGATTTACCTCGACGGCTACCAGGGCGTTGTAAACAACGTGAATGTAGTAATTCGCAACTGCACTTTCGTAAACTGCCCCAATTTCGGCATCATAGGCATGCTCAAAGGCGGCTCGCTTACTGTTGAAAACAACGTGTTTGTGAACATCCGCATGGCTACCCTCGACGTGCGTGGCGCCGACATCAAATCGGTGGTGCCCATCAATTTCCGCTACAACACCGTGCTTTTCGTGTGGTCGCGACTGAAAGACCTCGGCGATATGGGCTACGGCTACCGCATGATTCCCGGAACCACCAACACCGTGGAAAACAACATCTTCGGCTGTGCCGTGTTTGCCGGCATGGACCGCACCCACGTGGACAGCGACAAAGCACGCGAGGCTCTGCGTAAGGAAGTGGTGAGAAACAACATCTTCTTCCTCAACCGCCAGACCGACCTCACGCTGCCCGGCGGCGGCAAGTTCCTCCGCGTCAGCGCCAACGATTTCGACGACGTGGAACAGTTTACCGAAGTGGCCGGCAACAAAGTCCTCACCGACCCCTCGCTCTTCAACGGCAAGATAAACAAAGCCTACCTCGAAGGTTTCCTCAACCTGAAAACCTCGTCGGAGATGTCGGTGGACTACAACAGCAGCGCCAACCAGTTCCGCTCCGCCTTCGGCATGAACCTGCAAGGCACCGGAACCACCAAAACCAACATGTACGCCAACCGCTACCCGTGGCAGGAAGCCCTGCTGCTCTTCGGTGCAGTGAACGGATGCGGCGCACAAACTTTGAAATAATTAACAATCAGTATAATACATAAAATAATATCGAAATGAAAAAATTCGACCCAGCAACAAACATCCAACGTATCGACGGACGCGACGCTTGCCGCGGAGTAAACCCTTCCATCAGCGACAGCGCAACTTTCAACTTTGAGAAAGCACACCTAATGACCGACACTTTCCACGGCGAGACCGAAGGCTATTTCCTCTACAGCCGCCACTGGAATCCCAGCAACCTGTCGCTCTGCAAAGCCCTTGCCGCTATGGAAGGCACCGAGAGCGCTTGGGTTACAGGCTCCGGCATGGCAGCCATCACCTGCGCCCTTATCCACGAAGTGAAATCCGGCGACCATATCGTCTCCAGCATGACGACCTACGGCGGCACTTTCGCTTTCCTCAACAACTACATCAAGAAATTCGGCGTTGAGGTTACTTTCGTCAATTTCCAGGACCTCGAGGCTGTGAAAAAAGCCATACGCCCCAACACCAAGGTGCTGTACACCGAAACCATGAACAACCCCTTGCTGCGTATCGCCAACGTGCCCGAGCTGTCGAAGATAGCCCACGCCAACGGCGCAAAACTCATCGTGGACAACACTTTCACCCCCATGATTTTCTCGCCCTACCAGCTGGGTGCCGACGTAGTGGTTTACAGCATGACCAAGTTCGTTAACGGCAAGAACGACTGCGTGGCCGGTGCCATCTGCGGCTCCGCCGACTACATCAACTCCCTTATCGACGTAAACGACGGCACGGCAATGCTCCTCGGCCCCGTGTTGGATCCCATGCGCTCAAGCAGCATCCTCAAAAACCTGCACACCCTGCACATCCGTATGCAAAAACACGGCGAAAACGCCATGTATCTGGCCAAACGTTTTAAAGAGGTGGGATTCAAATACAACTACCCTGGTCTGCCCGAACATCCCGACCACGAGCTGTTCAAGAGCATGATGAACGAAGGCTACGGTTTCGGCGGCATGATTTCCATCGATATGATAACAGCCGACGCTGCAAGCCGCATTATGGAGATAATGCAGGAGAAAGGTGTTGGATATCTGGCAGTTAGCCTCGGGTATTTCAAAACACTGTTCAGCAACTCCGGCAAATCCACCTCGTCGGAAGTTCCCGAGGACATTCAGCGCGAGATGGGCATGAGCGAAGGCCTTATCCGCTTCTCCGTGGGTTTGGACAACGACATCGAAGCCACCTTCCAACTGATAAAGGAAGCCGTGGAAGAAAGCAAGAAATAAAACTCTTTGCTTATAACAAGAAAAGGACTGCCGAAAACCGACAGTCCTTTTTTATTTGCTGCAAAAGAACATTACTTTATTGTATGCTACGGAGACAGTTGTACAGCAAAGTTAAGTTTTTCTTTATTTTCAACTTTTGTCTTGATATGAAGAAACATTCTGTGAATGTTTCGATAGCGTAGCGAAGAAAGATGTTCTCCGTCCTTCGGACTATCGAAAGCTCCACTGGAGCTTTCTTCATCACCTATCCCGCGCACCTGCCCCCGCTTCCCGGGTGAGCGTTCCTTCCACAGCGCCACCGATTTTTTGCACAAATCGTTTGGTTAGGGCTGTTGCCGCATGTGCCAAAGCAGAGTTCCTCGTATGGGAGTAGCGGTGAGGTTATATGTGTTAAACATAGACGTTACGTGTTATTTTTTATAGTATCTTAATCTATCATACAATTCCCAATCTTTATAATAGAATTCAACATCATAATGAAGAGCACAATGCTCTTCTTTTATTGAAAACAATTTGGGGTCTAACCACCTAGCAAGATACCGCCATTTACCAGTCCCGCCAACACAATATGAAATCTCTAAGTTATTATCCTGAGCAATCAAAGGCAGCTTTCCTATCCTAATGGCAACTGAGTCAGACATGTCGTAATACCTATTAGGAATTTCTATTGTAGATACGCCACAAGTATCAACAATAATTGAAATCAATACATTTGAATCCGTTTTTTGAATTGAATGTTCGAGAACGTGCCCAACCCCGCGCCTTATCTTCTTGCACACAACCTTGTCCTGTGCAAAAAGATATACACTGGTAAAAAGGAATATAAATAACAGTGTAATTGTTTTCTTTATGTTCATAGTCTTAACTTAGATTTTAAATGTTCAAATCCTTATTGTAGGTAATTGCCTCAATTTTTCTACAAAGTTACGATTATTATTGTTCACATCTTTCCCATAACAAACTCATTTCGGGAGCTTCCACAAAAATCCCTGTAGTATCGCCCTCATATTTAAAACAAGAGACTTCGCATTTTTCGCTATAATATTGTTCTTCCTTGGGTATGGGTCTATCGCTTTTTCTTATCCGAAATGACGCCAAAGCTTTGTCGAAGATGTCTTTCTTCCACTGTGGCACACGGGCATATCCAATTGTTATTCTATAAATTGTTGATTTGCAATCGACAACCAGTTTGCCTTTTCGTTTTCTATAGCATAATAATGAATCCGGGAAAATATAGTGTATGTCTTTCCAGCAGTTACCTTGAAAATCCACACCGGAACATGATACCGGCCATAGAGTGTCTCCTCTTGGATTAAAGTCGCAAAAAGAATACTGATTAAAACGTTTTTCGAACAAAGCCGAGTCCATCACAGAGCACATCCGCTCTTTATTAGGCGAATCGCCCATTTGGGTCCAATATATATACGAACTGTCTTCGAAAACAAACCACTTCACACTCATATTTATTCGCCGAGAGTGGTAAGGTTTGTGTTTTGTGGGTATAGTCATAATAGTTTCATATGGAAGATATTTGGTTCTAGAGAATACTACATCTATCCACTTCGGTTCTTCCTGTTTATGATAAGAACACAATAATATCAATAATAAAAGAATGGTTAATAGTTTCTTTATCATAATCCATTAAAGTTCCTAACGTTATTATGTTTAATTTTCGCAATTTTTCTGCAAAGTTACGATTTTTTCCGAAAACTTCAAAACTTTTGTCCTCACCACTTACATCACAAATGGAACATTTTCCACTATGTCGGAAGCGATAAGTCCGTTGCCTTTGTCGGAAAAGGCCCTGTCCCCTGCCCTGCCGTGCAGAAACACGCCGCAGACTGCCGCCTCGGCGGGCGAAAGGCCTTGTGCCAGCAGTGCGGCAATAATGCCCGTAAGCACGTCGCCGCTGCCCGCCGTGGCCATGCCAGGGTTGCCCGTGGTGTTGAAAAACGCACGCCCGTCGGGAAGGGTTACGGTGGTGTGCGCCCCTTTGAAAACGACAATCACCTTATGTCTGGCCGAGAAATCGCGCTGTTTGGCAAGCCTCTCGAAATCGTCGGCCCACTCCCCTGCCAGACGCTCGAACTCCTTGTGATGCGGAGTGAGTATGCTGTTTGGGGGAACGAGGTCAAGCATCTCCTTTTCCATAGCTATGCAATTGATAGCATCGGCATCTATCACCATAGGCTTGGCACATTGGTTCAGCAGTTGCGAAATGGCTGCTTGGGTTTTGTCCGATGTCCCTATCCCCGGCCCCACGGCGACAACGTTGTAACGCTCCAAAGCGGCAGGAAGCGAGGAAAACACTGCCTCGTCACCATCGATGGAGACCATGGCCTCGGGGAAAGCCGTTTGCATACTTACTACACCTTGTTTGGGGATGTGCGTAGTAACAAGCCCTGCCCCTGTGCGCAGACAGGCTCTTGCCGAAAGTATGGCGGCACCCATCTTGCCATAGCTGCCGGCAATGAGCAAAGCGTGGCCGTAGTCGCCCTTATGGCTCTCCGGATCGCGAGCGGTCAGAAACTCCATCTGCAATGTATCAACCTTGGTTTCCATCATCTTTGTATACCTTTTATAAACGAAAACGGAAAGCAGTTTAGCCTGCTTTCCGTTTTCTGTATTCAGAAATTTACGAATTCACGAACTAACAAATCCACGAATTCTAAATTCATTTTAGTTTTCAGGCTTCAGAGTACCGACCGAATAGTGGCCGAGGTCGAAGTAGCGGCGTGCCAGACGTTTCATATCGTGAGTCGTCAGGCTGTTCACCATAGCCTCGTAGTCGCTGATGTTGGCATCGCGGTTCTCTTTGTACATATAGCTGCCCATAATCTGGCCCATCCAGAAGCCGTTCTCCTGCATCTGCGTCTCGCGTTCCTTAATCATCTGCAGTTTCACTTTGTGCAGCGTCTCGCGGTCGCAACCCTTCTTGACGAAGTCCTTGATGAGGTCAACAGCAGCCTTCTCAACGCTTTTACAGTTCTCAGGAGCGCACTGCAGATAGAACATCCAGCTGACGTCGCCGTCGAAATTGATGTCGTAAGAAGCTGTAGCGTACGGGCTGTAGGTTTCACCCATCTTTTCGCGAATCACCTCGGTGGTGCGGATCTGCAGAGCCTCGCCAAGAGCGGTAACGGCGATACGCTCGCGCAGGTCTGACTTGCCAACAAAACCCTGGGTTTCACCCATCACGATGACCATACCCTGCTTGTCGGTACCGGC
>DBXF01000042.1:0-1455 GCA_002309295.1 Bacteroidales bacterium UBA1219
CGCTGTGCGTCGCCATTGATGCCGGCATCGTTGCGCATGATGTTGCGGATATTCTTTACAAAATTGGTAAGTGCCATATTATTATGCTATGCTATATATGAGTTCTTCCAGTTCCTTGATGGCCTGGTTGTATTGTTGTTTGCCGCCAAAGAAAGTGGCAATTTTGGCTGGTGCGCCCATCTGGCGGAAGGGGTCAAGGCCAAGCACCTTGCTGTTCTCCAATTGTGAGATGCCTTCGGAGGCGTATTTTTCGAGCAGGGCGTCGAGCACTTTGCGAGCATTTGCGCCATATTTGTTGAAAATGTCGCGTTTTTTTACCTTTTCGGCACGTTCGCGGCGTGTCAAAGGCTTCTTGCCGTAGGCGATGTGGCAGATAAAGTCAAAGTCGTCGACGTCATCCATGTGCTGGTCGTGCTTCAAGGCCTGTAGGTCGATGCCGCTTTCGCGCAGCAGGTTTGCAATTTCGGCTTTCTTCTCCGCTGCGTTCCAATGCAGGATGAAGTCATCGAGGTTGGCGTAGGTGTCGTTGATGTTGCGCTTTGTGTAGTCGGTGATGCTTTCCACGTGCAGGAGCTTGCCGTCGGTGTCGTACACCGAAACTTGCCGGTTTACGATACGCACTCTGCAGCCGTTTTTGTCCACAATGGGCTTGGGTTCGCGGTTGGTCTCTTCCGACGCTTTGTTGTCGTGTTTGTCATCGTTTTCGGGGTAGTCCTTTGGTGGTATCTGTCCGTAGCTGTCGTTCACCTCAATGGGGCCGTCCCAATCGGGGTCGGCAAAGAGGCGGGTGATGTTGCGGAAATCCATAATGGTGAAATGCGTCTTGCCTTCTTTCTCGCGTATGCGGGTGCCACGGCCTACAATCTGTTTGAACTCCGTCATGGAGTTGATGTTCTGGTCGAGTACTATCAGTTTCACCATCTTGCAGTCCACACCGGTTGAGAGCAGTTTGCTTGTAGTGGCTATTACGGGGTATTTCTCGGCCACCGATCTGAAATAATCCAGTTTTGTCTGTCCGTAAGTGTCGCTTCCGGTGATACGCACCACATAGTCGGGGTTTTTCTTGCACATGTCGGAGTTTTCGTTTACCAAAGCGGCCCGCATCCTGTCGGCATGTTCCTCGTCGGCGCAGAACACTATGGTTTTTGCCATACGGTCGGAACTTTTCAAGTATCGTGTTATCTCGTGTGCTACTTCGCGTATGCGGTCTTCGATGATTATGTTGTAGTCGTAGTCGCGGTTGTTGTAAATTCGGTCTTCGATTAGGTTGCCGTGTATGTCGCGTTGTCCTTTTGTGGGACGCCATTCGTCGCCGATGTTGGTCATGATGTTCACCACTCTGAAAGGCGCCAAGAATCCGTCTTCGATACCTTCTTTTAGGCTGTAAGTATAGATAGGTTCGCCGAAATAGCTGATGCTCGACTGGTATCGAGTCTCCTTTGGCGTTGCCGTCAT
>DBXF01000042.1:1537-1958 GCA_002309295.1 Bacteroidales bacterium UBA1219
AAAAACTCAGGTTTGAAAAGCTCTTTGTAGTTCTCTTTGCCTCCTTGTCCAATAAGTTGTTGGTACAAAGCAAAATAAACCTCGTAGGCGGTAACGCCGCCTTGCAAGTCTTTCTGGTATTCCACTTTGTGAATGGTTTTTGCCAAAGGCTTGAAATCTTGTTCTATCGATTGGTCCACCAACACATTGCGGTCGGCAAGATAGAGCACTTTTTTAACTAATCCAGCTTTGAGCAGACGATAGACGATTTGAAAAGCTGTGTATGTCTTGCCGGTGCCTGTGGCCATAACCAGAAGTAACCTTTTTTCACCTTGTGCCACTGCATTTACGGTGCGGTTAACGGCATTGCGCTGATAGTAGCGAGGCGGGTATATGTCCTGTCCCGAACAATATGGCTGGTCGATGACTGTCTTTTCGGTGT
>DBXF01000042.1:2066-2533 GCA_002309295.1 Bacteroidales bacterium UBA1219
AATGCGAAAGGAATGTCCATCATTTGGGCATATTCCTTTGCTTGTTGTAGTCCGAAAGACACGCTGTGGTTAGCATCTTTGGCTTCCACAATGGCTATGGGGGTGGCTCGGTTGTAATACAGCACGTAGTCGGCATATTTTGGAGTTCCACGGCCAACGATATTTCCTTTCAAATTAATCTTGCCGTCGGTGATTTTCACCTTCGTCTCCATTGTGATGTCGTCCACCGACCAGCCTTTATTCATGATGGCCGGTGTGATAAACCGAAGTTTTATGTCTTCTTCCGAAAGATTTGAATAGCTGTTCATTTCCAAGATGGGATAAAGGTTCTTCAGTTCTTACTTTCTGTCGAAAAACGGGCTTTTGCCTTTGGCGGTGAGGGGCAGGGCTAGAATCATGGTGCAGCCGGGGAGGAGACCCATCTCCATGGCGGTGCGGCCTGCCGAGAACATCACGCGGTTGTCGAG
>DBXF01000042.1:2669-3363 GCA_002309295.1 Bacteroidales bacterium UBA1219
ATCACGGCTCCGCACTGGCGGATGTTCTCCGCGTCGCGGGCAAAGAATGCCTGTCCTGTGGCGTCGGCTATGCTCTGCATGCGTTCGGCCAGACGCCCTAAGTCGTCGCCCGAAAGCACTGCTATTTCGAGGTTGTCTGTGCCGCGGGCCTTGGGGGCTGTGCGCGCTGCCACGGCTATCTGCTTGGCCATCTCCAGAATGGCGTCGTTGCGGAAGGATTCTTCTTTTTCTATCATGTTTTTTTCGTTTTTCCCCCACACTGCGCTTCGCTTGTGCGGGGTTATTGAGATTCAGCCTCTCCGAGGCTGGTGGAATTATTAACTATAAACTATTTCCAAAGACCTTCGACCTTTGACTTTTGACCTTTGACCAGCGACCCTTAGAAATAAAAAAAGCACGTTATGCCGGTGACATAACGTGCTTTGCTTTTCAGAAGTTATTTCTTTTCGTTGCCGGTGGCGGGTTTGGCGATGGATTCGCGCATTCCGGTGTCGGCTTGAATATTTTTCATGCGGTAGTAGTCCATAATGCCGAGGTTGCCGCTGCGGAAGGCTTCGGCCATGGCTTTTGGCACTTCGGCTTCGGCTTCGATAACGCGTGCGCGGGCTTCCTGAGCCTTGGCTTTCATCTCCTGCTCGGTAGCCACGGCCATAGCGCGACGTTCCTCTGCCTTGGCCTGGGCGATGTTCTTGTC
>DBXF01000042.1:3396-22866 GCA_002309295.1 Bacteroidales bacterium UBA1219
GCGATGTCGATGGAGAGGATTTCGAAAGCTGTGCCGCTGTCGAGGCCTTTCTGCAACACCAGTTTGGAGATGGAGTCGGGGTTTTCGAGCACCGATTTGTGGCTTGTGGCCGAACCGATGGAGGTTACAATGCCTTCGCCCACACGTGCGAGGATGGTCTCTTCGCCGGCGCCGCCCACCAGCTGTTTGATGTTGGTGCGCACCGTTACACGTGCTTTGGCTATCAGCTGTATGCCGTCTTTAGCTACGGCTGCAACTGGCGGAGTGTCAATAACTTTGGGGTTTACCGACATCTGTACGGCTTTGAATACGTCGCGGCCTGCAAGGTCGATGGCGGTGGCGGTCTTGAAATCGAGGCTCATGTTGGCCTTGTCGGCGGAGATAAGGGCGTTTACCACAGGGCTTACGCGGCCTCCAGCCAGATAGTGGGCCTCCAGCTCGTTCTGGTTGAGGTGCAGACCGGCTTTGGTGGAGGAGATAAGGTTGCTCACGATAAGCGCGGCGGGCACTTTACGCAGACGCATAAAGAACAGCTGCACCAGCGAGATGTGAACTCCCGAAACAAGGGCTTTGAACCAAAGTCCCACGGGAACGAGGTAGAAGAATATTGCCAGAAAGACAATACATACAGCTACGATAAGAATTAGAATGGGTTCCATAAAAAACTGTTTTTAATGTGTTATTAATGATTTATTTCTTTTACGATGATGAGGTATCCGTCGATTTTGATGACCTCTACGGGACGGTTCTCGTCGATGAACTCGCTCACGGTGTGCACCTCGCAGGTCTGTCCGTTGATGACGGCCTTGCCGGCGGGGGCTAGACGCGAGATGGTGGTTCCGGTGGCACCTACGGCAATTTTTTCTTCGTCAACGGTGTTTACTTTGCTGTCCACCTCTTCCTTGAGGCCCATGCGTTTCCACGTCTTGTTGCGCATAAGCAGCAGGAGCATAGCCACCACCACAATCACCGACACTATCAGCACTATGTTTCCGGCCACTATGCCGTATTGCGCGTAGCTTTGCCAGATGGCGATAATCATGGCCACTCCGCCGAGGATTCCGGCCACACCGCCCGGCAGCGCCACCAGCTCGAGGGCTATAAGCACGGCGCCCACCACCAAAAATACTATTATCGCAATCCAGTTCATAATTATTGTACTATTTCGGAGGTTAGCGACTGTCCCAGCAGGGCCTGATGCATGGGCATAAGGGCTTCGCGGGTGCCGTTTTTCACCACGCATTTGCCTTTGTAGTGCACCAAAACGGTGCATTGCTCGGCCTGTTCGGGAGTTTGTTTACAAATCTTTATCAGCGAGTCGATTACGTAGTCGAAAGTGTGGTAGTCGTCGTTGTAGAGCATCAGTTTGTAGCCGTCATTAGTCTCAACGTCAGCTACTTGCAATTCTTCTTTTTCTTTCAGGGTCTGGTTCATTGTTCTTGTTTTTGGAAATGCAAAGATACGATTTTTTCTTGGTATCGCCAAATTTTGTTCCGTGAAAAAATTTTTTTTGAAAATTGGTTAAAATATCGTAAATTTGCAAGATTATTTTACGGATTTCATAAACCATAAAGCCTTATGACCAAAAGAATTGTATATGTGGCACTTGTGATAGTTATGACTGGCATTTTCGGCAATGCCTCGGCTGTCGATTTCCAGAAATATTTCCACGACCGCACCCTGCGTATCGACTACCTGCGCACCGGCACCGCTAAGTCGAACACCATCACTGTGAAGGATTTCGTGGCCAAGTCGGGCGGCTGGGCCGGCTCCCTTGTGCACACCATCGACCCCTTCGACTACGGCGCTTTCCGCGTGGTGGTGAAGGACGACGCCTCAGGCACGGAGCTCTACACTCGCACCTACAGCACTCTGTTTCAGGAATATGCCGCTACCCCCACGGGAGCCGACAGCACGGCCTCTTTCGAGGAGACGGTGCTCGTGCCTTATCCCAAAGCCAAGGTAAAAATCGTGTTCCAGCAACGCAACGCCAAACAGCAGTTCGTCAACCAGAAAGAGGTGTCGTTCGACCCTGCCACTACGAAAGTGGTGATAGCCCCTGCCGCTCCTCCCGCCAAGAAACTGCTCTATTCCGGCGACTCGCACAAGAAACTCGACGTCGTCATAGTTGCCGACGGATACACAAAAAAGGAGATGAAAAAGATGGAGCAGGACTTCCAGACTTTCGCCGAAGCGCTGGTGAAAATGAAACCTTACAAGGACCATAAGAACGATTTCAACATCTGGGGCGTGCCGGCAATCTCGAAGGAAAGCGGCATCACCAATCCCGTCAAGGGCGTGAAACGCAACACCGCCATCGGCTCGTCGTACAACATCATGGGCATTGCCCGCTACCTGATGACTTACGAGATTTTCCGTCTGCACGACCTGCTCGACGGAGCTCCATACGAACAGATTATCATCATGTCGAACAGCGATGTGTATGGCGGCGGAGCCATCTACAATTTCTACGCCAATGTGGTGGTGTCGTCGGCCACGGCATCGGTGCTGCCGCACGAGTTCGGTCACACCTTTGCGGGACTTGCCGACGAATATATCGACGAAGATATATCGTACGAGCAGCTGCACAGCACCAAGACCGAGCCTCTACAGCCCAACATCACCTCGCTGGTGAATTTCGACAAAAAATGGAAAGACCTTGTGGAGGAGGGATTGCCCATCCCCACGCCCGTTTCTGCGGCAAACCTCACCAAAATCGGAGCTTACGAGGGTGGCGGCTACCGCAAGCAGGGCATCTACCGTCCGGCAGTGCGCTGCATGATGGGCACCGGCGGCGGCTTCTGCGCCGTGTGCAAAAGGGCAATCAACGCCATGTTCGAGATTTACACGGAATAAGTTGGAAATTCGGATTTTTGTATATTCGATATTCGACTTTTGACAAAAAAAATGTATATTTGCAACGGTCCGCGATGAATCGGGCATATTTACAAATTATTAAAAAACAAAGAAATAACCTTATAAAAGACACTCTATCATGAAGAAATTTTTAGCCATTGTGGCCGTATGCGCACTTTGCGTTTCCTGCGACATCCTCAATCAAGTATCGGAAACCGCCAATCTGGTAAGAAAATGCAAATTTTCGTTGGACAACGTACAAAACGTTACCCTTGCCGGTATCAACCTCAAGAACATCAACACCAGCAGTCTTACTGCCACCAATGTAGCCAAACTGGGAGCTGCGCTGCTTACCAAAAACCTGCCCCTCAATATGACTGTGAACGTGGGAATACAAAACCCCACCGCCAAACCCGCCAGCCTCAACGCTATGGACTGGAAAGTGGCCATCGACAATGTGGACATGGTTTCGGGTTCCACCAACAAAAAAGTGAGCGTGCCTTCCAAATCGAAGACTTCCACACCTCTGTCGTTCAATATCAACACCTACGACCTGTTTTCGAAAGACGGTGTTTCGGCAGTGAAGAATTTTGTGTCGAGTTTCTCGCAGAAAGACGCCACCTCGTCGCGTGTAGCCATCAAGGTCAACCCCACAGTGGCCATCGGCTCGCAAAGCCTGAAACTGGGCTATATGACCCTTGCCAAACAAGTAAACTAAATAAATGGCACACACTTTTGCCATTGGCATAGACATCGGCGGCACCAACACCGATTTGGGTTTGGTACGCTCCGACGGCGTGTGCACAACACGCGCCAATTTCCCCACCCGCGATTGCAGCGACAGCGACGTCTTTATCGAACGTATCTGTACCACTATCGGCAACTTGCTGAACGACAACGGCAATCCTGAGATAGAGGGCGTGGGCATAGGCGCCCCCAACGGCAACTACCTCACAGGAAGCATCGAAGAGGCCTCCAACCTGCCGGCACTGAGCAATTTGCCTATCAAAAGCATTTTAGAGAAACGTCTGGGCACTCACGTGGAAGTGTCGAACGACGCCAACGCTGCCGCCTTGGGCGAGATGGTGTACGGCGGCGCCAAGGACTTGCAGGATTTCGTCACTATAACCCTCGGCACGGGCGTGGGCAGCGGCATTGTGATAAACCGCCGTCTGCTTCTCGGAGTGCACGGCAACGCCGGCGAGATAGGCCACAGCATACTGGTGCCCGACGGACGTCCCTGCTCCTGCGGACGCCACGGATGTGTGGAGGAATACACTTCGGCACGGGGTATCTGCAAGACTTTCATTGAGTTGCGCAATGCCATGGACAGCTACAACGGCATGCTCGACGGCTTCAGCGACGAACAGCTGTCGCCAAAACTGATAGCCGAGGCCGCGCAGCAAGGCGACGCACTTTCGATAGAGACTTTCGCAAAGACGGGCTATTACCTAGGACTGGCGTGCGCCAACGTGGTGTCGCACCTTGCTCCGCAAAAGATTTTCCTTATGGGCGGCCCGACACAGGCAGGAGCCCTTCTGATGAACCCCACACTGCAGTCGTTCGAGGACAATCTACTGTCGATTTACAGAGGGCAGGTGGAGATAGAGCTGTCACACCTGAAAGCCAACGACGCGGCGATATTGGGGGCTGCGGCACTGGTTAGTTAGTAATTAGCAATTTGTAATTTGTAATTGTAGAGACGCAGCATGCTGCGTCTTTTTAATTTATTGTAGTGACGCACGTCCGTGCGTCCTATAAAAAAAAGACGCAGTGGCTGAGATTGTCGAAACCACCGCGTCAATTTTGAATTAATAATCTTTGTAATTGATGGTAGGGATATATCCCCCAGTCCGTTGACCTCTAGTTCACCATAATGATTTCATCTTCGCCGCAAGGCATTTCGATGGCGCCAGAAATGGCGGGAGATGTGGCGGTGACGTTGTATCTTGGACGCTGTTGGTCGAAGGGAATGTCGATGGACACCTGTCCGTTGGCGTCGGAAGTGGCCTCGAAGCCCTCCACATTGACAGTAACGTTGGGCACTGGCTTTTCGGCAGCCACATTCCAAAGGGTGAAACGGACATTGCCATAGTAGGCCGCGTTGCGCTTAAGATTGAGTGTCAATGTTTTGCCGAGGGTAATAGTGGTGTCGTAATCCTCGAAGACTTTGATGCCGTTTTCCGACTCTTCGGAAGCCTTTACATACTTGCTCATCGACGACACGGACACTTTAACCTCCTTGCCGAGGAAACGGTGCGGTATGTTTGGAAATACGAGTTCCTTGTCGAGGGATTTAAGTGTGTCGGCCACGACGTCGTTGTCGAGAGTGATGGCGACAACCACATCGTCGTCAAGGTCCTGAATCGGAGGCAGCTGTTCGTTGTTAACAGTGTCTTTGAGGGTTACCTGGGTATTGAACGGCTGGTTGGTAACCCAAACACCGATAAGGGCTGCGATAACGGCGATAATACCTATCGTCCATGCTATGGCTTTGCGTATGAGCAGACGACGGTGGCGTTTCCAAAGAGCGTCGAACTCCACGCCGAGGAGCTTGGTGATGAGCTGCACGTAGGCACGTTCCTTGTTTAGCCACGGCCAGCGGTATATCTTCTCGTGGATGTTGGCGCCGAGGATTTCGGGCAGGCCGAGGGTGTCCACCACGGGGTTGAAACACTCGGTGTCGGGGTTGCCGCTGTGAGGCACGCCGTCGACGATGAAGAAATGGATGTTGTTGGTGCGGCCGAGTTTGTGGAAAAACTCAATTTCTTTGCCTACCCACTCGCTCTTGGCTGAGTTGGGGGAGCATATCACGATGAGGTTGCGCGAGGCGCGAAGGCGTTCCTGCAACTCGCTGGAGAGTCCGCCCGGCTGTATGTCGGTGGGAGCGAAAAACACCGGCTTGATAGGCACGCGGTCCCAGCCGTGTTCGCTGCACAGGGTAGCCGGCATACGGTAATGTTCCAGTTTGCGCTGCACGCGCTTGCCCCACTCCGTATCCTTGGAGTTGTAGCTGATAAACGAAAAATATTTGAATTCCTGTTCCATGATATTTGTTTGTGTTATGTTTTAATTATTCACTTGCTATTTTTTTGTTTCTCACCGTTGTCTCTCACACCTGACTCGCGTCGCTTTTCTTTTATCTCTTCTATGGCTCCCTTGGCAGCTTGGGTTTCCTCGTTTTCCTCGCCGAGGGTTTGTTTGTATATCTCTAAAGATTTCTCGGCATATTTAAGAGCCTTGTCAAAATCATTCATGCCTTCGTAGCAATTGGCGAGGAAAAGATAGTCGTAGGCTGTAGATTTATGTTTTTCGCCAACAATCTTTAGGTGTGTGGCAAGGATTTTATTTCCCATTTCCACAGCCTTTTCAAAATCGCCTTTGTACAGATGGACATAACCTATGTAAAGCAAAGCGGCAGCCGCTTCTTCGCTATCTTCGCCAAGGAATTTGCATTTCTTTTCATAACAATAAGTAAAATCGGGTAATGCTTCGTCGAACTCACCCTTATACAGGTGGCATATTCCTCTACTTCCTACAACATCTGCAGTGGAGGGATGGTCGGCACCGAAATGTTCCATCGACAAATCGTAAGCTTTTTTGTTGTAATCCATGGCCTCATCGAGTTCTCCGTTATTCATAAGTGTCTCGGAAATAGACATATATGTCGATATCAAATCAGGCAAATCGTCTCCAAACACTTTTATCATTATCTCTTCTTCTTTCTTCAGTAGCTGAAGTGCCTTGGCGTAATCGCCCTTGTAATAGGTGTATATTGCCGCCATATTTCCATAAGCAGTTGCTGAAGCGCCCGAAATTTCGTTGCCGGATTCTTTTAGGATTGTCAATATGGAATCGAACTGCAACAAAGCCAAGTCGTAATTTCCAATATAGTAATTGGCAGTGGCTATGTTAATATATGCGCCGCACACACGGGAATCTCTCTCTCCGTACAATGCTTTTCGTATTTCAAGGCTTTTCTGGAAATTAGACATCATTTCAGGGAACTGTCCTTTCTTTTTGCATACTCCACCTAACCCACTATAAGCTCTAGAAAGATTATAGTTAATTCCATCATCTATGTCGATGGACAGACGCTTGGCACGAAGATAATAAGTCTTGGCCATTTCCATATCGACAATATAGTCTTCCATGAAAAGCCCCGCCTCCAGCTGCCATTGCGCGTTGGTGGTGTCGAGGCAGGCACGTAGCTCAAGATAATATGCGGCACTGTCATTCTGGTGGGCCATAAGGAAACGCTGGTAGAAGCTGTAACAGTCGGCGGCGATGGTCTCGAGTTTGCGCTGGGTGCCGGCCTTGCTTTCGTCGAGACGTTTCTGTCTCATACTCTGTGCGGCCTGAGCTTCGGCAAGGGCTTTCTGCTCCTGCTGAATATGTGCGATGCGGCTGTCCATGCCGCCACGGGTGCGCAACAGGGAGTCGGCGCGTTCCAGACTGCCGTTCTCCAGAAGCTCGCTCACCTGCCGCTGGAAAGCGTCGAGCTGGTCGTAGTCGAGGGTGGCGTAGTATTTGGCCATGGTCTCGATAATCTTCTCGTTCTCCTCGCGTTCTTTGTTTAGCTGCACCAGCAAACGGTTTTTCTCTTCCACAGAGGCGTTGAGGGCGTCAATCTCGTCCTCGCGCTGTTGTATGCGGCGTTGTAGCTCGCGACGGAGCTTGCGTTCGTTAGCCAGTTGGTCGGAGCGAAGTTGGTCGGGTTGCTCCATCACTATGGTTAGTGGATTTTTGGAATATTGGTACTGACGGCATGCCTCGGCATCGATAAGCTGGTATCCCTGCTTGCTTACGCTTTTCAGGGTGAATTTGCCGTCTTTCACGGGGAAGGAGAACTTGCCGTCCTTGGCCAAAATCGCCTGACGGCCTTCCACCTGCACCGTGGCACCGGAGAGCATCGTTCCAGGCACGAGCTTGCCATTCACCATTTTGCCGCGGGTCTTCACCACGCCACTCTGGGTCTGGGCAAAGGTAACAGATGCGCAAAATACCGAAAGAATCGCAAATGTAAGGAGTAATTTTCTCATTTTCTGTCGTATGTTATTTCGTTATTTATGTGTTCTTCGATGTATTTTGTGAAAGGATGGTCTAAACCCAGGGCTTTTTCGGCTATGGATTTGGCTTTTTGGTAGTTTTCAAGAGCTTTTGCGCGATCTTTCATCTTCTCTTGCGTCAAGCCTAAGTTCAGATAAACCAATGCGTAGAAAGGATGTCTGTCGCTGATATTGTCTTTGGCGATATCCAAAGCTTTTTGGTAACATACCAGAGCTTCGTCGTTTTTGTTGTTCATCGCTTTCACTACATTTGCCATTGCCAAGCCGTACGAGTCGAGACCGTCGTTTTTTTCGTAAATTTGGAACGCTTTTTCGATGTAATTATTAGCGTCTTTGTACTTTCCCTGTGTTTTCAGCACATAGGCAAGTCCTGTGTATGCCGAGGCAACTATATCCTCGTAGACAAACAATGTTTTGGGCTCTTTTAACACTTTGTTGTATTGTTCCTTGGCTTCGTTGTATTTTCCAGAAAGGGCATAGATATCCGCCAAGTTTTTACTACACCTCAAGACATAAAGTCTGCCGACACTTTCACCCGCTATATCATAATTCAAAGCACGTTTGTGCAACTCGGCGGCTTGCTGGTACTGGCCTTTCATCATCAGGGCACGGCCCTCGTAGTCAAGGCACATCGGTGCCATTTGTGCGATTCTCAAATCGCTTGATACCGTTGCTATAAAGCCTGCCTTATGGAAATACCGCTGCGCTTTGTCGTAATCACCGATTTTGGCGTAATAATAATATCCCGCCTCGAGTTGCCACTCAGGATTGTTAGTGTCGAGCTTGGCGCGAAGGTCGTAGTAGCGTGCGGCGGAGTCGAACAGGTGTGCTTCGTTGAAACGATTTATAAAATTCGCGCAGTCAGCGGCGGTGATTTCGATAATTTTCTTCACTCCTTCGGCCACTTGATCGATAAACTGCTGCTGCTGAGCAAGTTCCGCTTCTTCTTTCGCCTCGGCTTCCTGCTCCTGACGCATCTGGCGTATGCGGTCGGTCATATTGCCGCGGGTGCGCAAAAGCGAGTCGGCACGTTCCAACTCACCGTTCTCAAGTAGTTGTGTTACACGTTGTTGGAAAGAGTCCAGCTGGTCGTAGTCGATGGTGGCGTAGTATTGCGACATGGAGGCGATGATTTTCTCGTTGTCCTCGCGTTCTTGGTTTATCTGTGCCAGCATGCGGTTTTTCTCGTCGAGCGAGAGCTGCATCTCCTCTATTTCGTCTTCGCGCTGTTGCAGACGGCGTTGCAGCTCGCGGCGGAGCTTGCGCTCGGTGGCCAGCTGGTCGGCCTGCAGCTTGCCGGGCTCCTCCATCACTATCTGCAACGGGGTAGCGGAATACTGGTACTGCCGGCAGGCGTCGGCATCCACAAGCTTGTAGCCTTGCTTGGAAACGGCTTTAATGATGAATTTGCCGTCTTTCACGGGGAACGAGAAACGGCCGTCCTTGGCCAAAATTGCCTGACGGCCATCGATTTGTATCGTGGCTCCTGAAAGCAGCGTGCCTGGCACCAGTTTGCCGCCCACCATACGTCCGCGGGTCTTCACCACGCCGCTCTGGGTCTGTGTTTGGGCGAGGGCTCCGGCCATAAGCAGAATATTGGCCAATATTACTATTATCGTTCTTTTCATGTTCTTCTTGTCGCTTCTAATCTCGGTGGGTATCACTCCGTGCTGTAGTTATTATTGTTTAGATTGTTTTAGTTTCACCTCGTCGATGGCTTTTTGTGTATCTTCGATTTTGGCATTGCCGGCTTTCAATACTTTTTTCCGTATGTCGAGCGATTTTTGCAGGTATTCCAGCGCTTTGGCGTAATCGCCCTGTGCCGAGTACATTTTTCCTATGGAATAGTACGTAACAGCGACGGAAGAGTGCTCCTCGCCATATTTGTTTTTCCGCGCTTGCAACGCTTTTTCGAAATGCTCCATGGCTTTTTGGTAGTTGCCTTGTTTGGTGTAGAAATCGCCAATGGAATTGTTCACCATTGCCGCGTCGGGGTGGTTCTCACCATACTTGTTCACCAATATTTCCAACGATTTTTTGTAGTATTCTTCGGCTTTCTCGGCATTGCCTTGCTTGGAATATGCCTCTGCCAGGTTGTGATACGGTGCGGCAAGGTTGGGATGTCCGTCGCCGTACTTCTTTCCCAATATTGCAATGGATTTCAGATAGTTCTCCGCAGATTTGTCCATGTCCCCCTTTTCGCTATACACAATGCCGAGATTGTTGTACAAAGTGGACAGCGTGGGACTGTCTTTTCCGTAGGCTTTCTCAGTTATTTCCACTGCTTTGTTGTAGTATTTCAGCGATTTGTCGTAGTCGCCTTGCTTTCGGTACGACATCCCGATATTGTCGTAAGTCTTGGCAAGTTTTGGGTGGTCTTTGCCGAACACTTTTTCCATTATCGCCAACGATTTTTGGAAATACTCCATGGCCTTTTCATATTCGGCTTTGTCGAAATACAGTCTGCCGATGTAGTTATACACTATGGCAACGGCGTCGTGCTCCTTGCCGAGGGTTTTCTCGCGTATCTCCAACCCTCTGTTATAGTACTCCAAAGCTTTGTCGAAATTGCCCTGACGGTAATGCACCCAGCCTATATTCAGCACCGAGGTGGCTATGGATGGATGGTCTTTTCCAAGCACTTTCTCGCTTCTTTCCAAATCGATTCCGTAATACTCCAACGCCTTGGCAAAATTGCCCTGCGAATAGTAAACGCCGCCCATATTGCCGTAGGTGGTGGCTATTTTGGGATAGTATTTGTTGTATATCTTTTCAAGAATGTCCAAAGATTTTTGGAAATACTCCAGCGCTTTTGCATGGTCGCCCTTTTCGGAACAGGCAAGGCCAAGATTGTTATATGTGGTGGCTACGTCACTATGCTCCAGACCCACAGTCTTTTCTTGTATTTCCAAGGCTTTGGCATAGCATTCGAGCGATTTGTCGGGTTTGCCTTGATCTGAATACACCACTCCCAAATCGTTGTAGGTGCTGGCAAGTTCCAGAGATTCTAGTCCGTGTGCTTTTTTGTTGATGTCGAAAGCCAAATTGAAGTACTCCAGCGATTTGGGGTAGTTGCCCTGCTTGTAGTACACCTGACCTATGTTTTGCGCCACCGACGCCACTTTCCCGTTTTCTTTACCCAGCGCTTTCTCGCCTATCGCCATTGCTTTTTGCAGGTATTCCATGGCTTTGTCGTAATCGGCTTTTTCGAAGAACACCAGCCCTATGCCGTTGTATGCGTCCAACGATGCGCCGGTGATGTCGCCGTTCTGCTTGTGCGACTGTCGTAAGGCTATCTTATAGTACGACATCGCTTTGTCGTAGTCGGCCAGAAAGTCCATATAGAAATCGCCTGTTTCGCACAGCCACTCGATGTTGGTGGTGTCGAGACTGGTGCGGAGTGCGAGGTAATAGGCGGCTGAGTCGTTGTTGAACTTGGCCACAAACAGCTCGTAGTAGCTGTAGCAGCGCTGAGCCACCTCCAGTGTCTCTTCGGCGAGCACTGTCCCGGCTTTCTCCAGCTGTTGGCGCTTTTGTTGTAAAGCCGCCCCTGATTTGAGGCTGGCGTTTACCTGTTCGGCCACGTCGCCGCGACTGCGCAGCAAAGAGTCGGCCTTGGCAAGCTCTCCGTTCTCAATGTAGTACGACACTTGGCGTTGGAACTCGTCGAGCTGGTCGTAGTCCAACTCCGAGTAGCGCTTGGCCATATTGGAGATGAGTTTTTCGTTGCTCTCCTGCGTGCTGTACAGCTCTTGCAAAGCGGTGTTGTACTGCTCTTGAGTTATAGCGTTCTGCTCGCGCATGGCTTCAATTCTGTCTTCCTTTTCGCGGAGCTGGTCCTGCAGTTGACGACGTATCTTGCGTTCGGCGGCAAGTTTGTCGCGCATCAGCTGTTCGGGCTGTTCCATAACTATTGCCAAGGGGTTGGCGGAATAGTTGTACTGGTGGCACATCTCGGCGTCGAGCAGTTTGTATCCCTGCTTTGTTACACTTTTCAGGGTGTATTGGCCGCTCGATACTGGGAAGGAAAAATTGCCGTCCTTGGCAAGGATAGCCTGACGGCCTTCCACCTGCACCGTGGTGCCGTCGAGCAGTGAGCCGGGCACGAGCTTCCCGCCCACCATGCGTCCGCGGGTTTTCACCACGCCGTTCTGCGTCTGCGTTTGGGCGAAAGCGCCGGCCACGAGTAGCAGACTGGCCATTATTGCTATTGTCGTTTTTTTCATATTCTTTCTTTTGTGTGGCTTTCGCTTTTATTCATTTTCGGGGGGCATCCCGAGTTGTAATCGTCTTCTCCGCTATTTTGTCTGTTCGGCGCGTTTTTGTTTCATTTCGTTGACTTTTTTTACCATTTTCTGAGTCCGCGGATGTTCGGCGCCCAAGTTGTTTTGGTATATGGTCATAGCTTTCTGGTAATATTCCTCGGCGTTGGCATAATCGCCCTGTTTTACGTACGCCTGGGCTATGCTCACGCACGAAATGGCTACGGTGTTGTGATCTTTGCCGAAGGCTTTTTCGGTAATTTCCAGTCCTTTACGATAGTTTTCCAAGGCTTTCTTGCAGTCGCCCTGCACGTAGTACACCATGCCTATGTTGTTGTAGAGCGAGGCCACTTCGGGATGGTCGTTGCCGAAAATCTTTTCGCGAATCTTCAAGGCTTTCTTGAAACAATCCAGCGTTTTGGCATAATCGCCTTTGGAGATGTAAACAATGGCTATGTTGTTGTACGAAGCGGCGACGGACGAATGTTCTTTTCCAAAAATCTTTTCGCGAAGTTTCAGAGCTGTCTCCAGATATTCGAGAGCTTTGTCCAGGTCGCGCTGTCCTTGGTAAACCATTCCGATATTGTTGTACATATCAGCCACTTCGGGATGCTCGTTGCCGAAAATTTTTTCGCGTATGGCAAGCGATTTTTTGTAGTATTCCAAGGCCTTGTCGGGCTCTCCCTTTTCGTAATATACTGTTCCGATGTTGTTGTACGAAGCGGCTACGTCGGGATGGGCGTTGCCTTGTATCTTCTCGCGTATAGTCAGGGCTGTCTGCAGGTGCTCCAGCGACTTAACGGTATCGCCCAAGTTTTTATACACTATGCCGAGATTGTTGTGCGTAGTGGCCACGGCCGGGTGTTCGTTGCCGAAAATCTTGCTCTGTATTGTCAAGGCTTTCTGGTAGTAGCTCAAGGCTTTGGCGTAGTCGCCTTTGGCATCGTACACATTGGCTATGCGGTTATACGACGTTGCCACATCGGGATGGTCGTTGTTAAACACTTTCTCGCGTATCGCCAAGGCTTTGTTGTAGTGGTCGAGGGCTTTGGCGTAGTCGTCCTGCGAATAGTACACCGAGCCAATGCTGTGGTACGATTCGGCGACATCGGCATGTTCTTTTCCCAGTAGTTTTTCGCGCATCGTGAGTGCTTTTTGGTGGAAATCCAAGGCTTTGACGTAATCGCCCTGACGACGGTACACCTCGCCGATATTGTGGTACGTGGCCGCTACATCGGGATGCTCGTTGCCGAAGAGCTTTTTACGTGTTTCAAGTACTTTGTTGTTGCATTCCAATGCATTGGCGTAATCTCCCTTGAGGTAATGAAGCAGGGCAATATGTCCGTAAACTATGGCCGAATTGGAAGATTCCTTGTCCTTTTTCGACAATGCCTGACGCAGTGCCACATTGTAGAATTTCATGGCTTTGTCGTAGTCGGCAATAAATTTCATGAAGAATTCCCCTGCGTCGAGCTGCCACTGAATGTTGGTGGTGTCGAGGCTGGCGCGGAGTTCTAGGTAACGTGCTGCCGAGTCGTTCTGGAACTTGGCCACAAACAGTTCGTAGTAGCTGTAGCAACGACGTGCCATCTCTTCTATCTCTGCGGCGTGCACTGCTTCGGCTTTCTCCAGTTGCTCTCGCTGTTGCTGTATGGCGGCGCCGGCTTTGAGTTTCTCTTCCACCTGCTTGGCCACGTCGCCGCGACTGCGCAATAGGGAGTCGGCTTTGGCAAGCTGGCCGTTCTCGATGCAGTACGACACCTGACGCTGGAATTCGTCGAGCTGGTCGTAGTCCAACTCGGAGTAGCGCTTGGCCATGTCGGCAATGAGTTTTTCGTTGCTCTCCTGTTTGGCATAAAGCTCCTGCAGGGCGTTGCGGTACTGCTCGTCGGTGATGCTGTTCTGCTCGCGCAGAGCCTCAATTTCGTCCTCTTTTTCGCGTAGCTGGTCCTGCAGCTGACGACGTATCTTGCGTTCGGCAGTAAGTTTGTCCTGCAATTGCTTGTCGGGAGTCTCCATCACAATGGTGAGGGCATTTTTCGAATACTGGTACTGGCGGCAGGCTTCGGCATCGACAAGGCTGTAGCCCTGCTTGCTGACGCTTTTCAGGAAATACTTTCCGTCCTTGACGGGAAACGAGAAATTGCCGTCCTTGGCCAGAATGGCCTGACGTCCTTCCACCTGAACCGTGGCGCCGGCGAGGGCTGTGCCGGGGACGAGTTTTCCGCCCACCATACGTCCGCGGGTTTTCACCACGCCGTTCTGCGTCTGTGTCTGGGCCAATGCACCTGCCACTAGCAGAAGGCCTGTTATCAGTGTTATTGCCGTTTTTTTCATATTCGGTATGTTTTTGTGGGCTTGCGCCCAGATTTAGTCGTTTTTTATGTTCCCTGAGGTCGTTATCGAAACAACCACTGGCTGTTTCTTCACTTCCTCGGGGCTTTTTTGTTATTTTTTGTTTGCTTTGTCTTTTTGTCGATGTCGGTTTTAATGTTTTCCAACGATTCTCTGATTTCGGCAGCGGTTTCGCTATTGCCTTCATCATTCTGCGAGAGTATATCCATGGCTTTTTCGTAATGTTCCGTTGCTTTGTCGAGGTCGCCCATTTCGAGGAATGTCTCGGCCATGTTTTCGTGGGTGCCGGCAACGCTCAGGTCATAGTCGCCGAACCACTGTTTCTGTACCAGCATGGCCCTCTGGAAACACTCAATAGCATCGGAGTATTGTTCCTTGGAGTGGTACACAAATCCTAAAGCGGTATGCATCACGTGCAGAATTTCGTAGTCGTCGCCTTTTGCTGTGGTTGTTATATCTATGGATTTTTCGATATATTTGGCAGATTCATCCAAATTGTTGAGGTACAGATATGTGAGTCCCATATTGTAGTACGACTGTGCGAGTTCGAAGCCGTTCTCGCCGTAGATGCGTGAGTTGATGGCCACCGCTTTGCGGCTGTATTCCAGCGATTTGTCGTAATTCTCCATCATATTGGCGTTTATTGCCATATTTTCCAACACACGTGCCACACGAGGATGCTTGTCGCCGAAAATCTGTTTCTCGATGCCGAGGCTTTTTTGGTAGTATTCCGCAGCTTTGGCATTGTCGCCCAGCACTTCGGCGTACAAAGTGGCCATATTCATGTAAACCACAGCCACGTCGGGGTGGTCCGTGCCGTACAAGGCTGTGTCTATCGCCAATGCCTTGCAGAAATAGTCCATCGCTTTGCTGTCGCCAAGTTTCATGAGGCATGCTCCTATGGAGTTGTAGCAGTCGGCCACCCTGGCGTTGTTCTCTCCCCAAGCCTTGCGGTACATGGCCTGTGCCCGCGAATAATCGCCGAGAGCGTGTCCGTACATTTTCTTGTACAGATTATATCCGCCCATATTTACCAACGAATTGGCCACCATGGGATGATCCAAACCGTAACATTTTGTTCTTATGCTCAAAGCCTCGTTGAAATTAGACCACACGCTGTCGGTCTGGCCCATCTGCAGATACTGGCGTCCTATGCCAGTGTATGCATCGGCCACCGTCGGGTGCACCTTGCCGTGCATGCGCTCGGCTTTTTTCAGCATACTACGGTAGTAGTCGAGGGCTTTGTTGTAGTCGCCCAGATATAGTTCGATGAAAGATGCTGCCTCGCGGAGCCAATCCACATTGTCGGTGTCGAGGGCGGAGCGGACTATGAGGTAGTGCGCCGCGCTATCGTTCTGATGCGAGAGCAGGTAGCGCTGGTAGTAGTTGTAGCAGTCGGCGGCGACGACTTCTATCTCTTTCTGCAGGCCTTTTCGGCTCTCGTCCAGTATTTTCTGCCGCTGTTTAAGGGACTCCTCCTCTTTGGCTTGTGCCGTTTTGCGGTCGATTACCTGCGAGATGCGTTTGCCTATGCTTCCGCGCGACTGCAGTAGCGAGTCGGCACGTTCCATGTCGCCGCGTTCGAGACATTCGCTAACCTTTTGCTGGAAGGCGTCGAGTTGGTCGTAGTCGAGGGTGGAGTAGTATTGTGCCATCTCTTTGATGATGTTCTCGTTGGCCTCGCGTTCCTTGGCCACCTGCAACAGCAGACGGTTTTTCTCGTCGAAGGATATGTTCATTGCGTCGATCTCGTCCTCGCGCTGCTGCATGCGACGTTCCAGTTCGCGGCGCAGGGCGCGTTCCTTGGCAAGCTGGTCTGAGAGTTGCTGGCCGGGGACTTCCATCACTATCTGCAAAGGGGTGGGGGAGTAGCTGTACTGGCGGCAGACTTCGGCGTCGACAAGACTGTAGCCCTGCTTGGTGACGCTTTTTATGACGAATTTGCCGTCAGTTACGGGAAAAGAGAATTTGCCGTCCTTGGCCAGAATAGCCTGACGACCATCCACCTGAACAGTGGCACCTTGCAGCAGCGTGCCAGGCACCAATTTGCCCGCAACCATCCGTCCACGGGTCTTCACAACCCCTTTCTGCGTCTGGGCAAAGCAAAACGCCATGGCCGCAATCATTATACAAAAAAGCACTACTCTTTTCATAAAGCAATGTATATCTGTTATTTACGTAGCGTATTGTTTGACAACGCCTTTCAAATGGCAACATTTACGCAATGTAAATTGACAATGCAAAAATACGCATTTTTTTTAATTTTTCAAAACAAACCTTCTTTACAACGAAAAAAAAGTTTGAAACGACATTGCTTTTATTGCTTTTTCCTTTCTCCGCAAGGCGACACACGAAAACGGAAATGCGAAATTTTAACATTTTGCAACCGTCTATATATTACGTTTTTACAAAAATACTAAGTGAAAAATACTTTTCGCTTGCACATTTGCCGAAAAAAAACAGCGAGCCGCCCATCAGGGGCGGCTCGCTATGTTATACAATCAATCCTCAAAAGTCAATCCATCGCTCTTTCAGGATATAACCTGAGCATCCCCAACTTTCAACTTTCAATTTTCAACCTTCAATTTTTCAGGATTTCGTCTGCCAGCTCCTTAAAGTCTATTCCGTCGAAGTTGCCGGAGCTCATCATCAGCAGGTTGCTGCCTTCCCAGCTGCGTTGCGTAAGGTCCTGGCGCAGAAGGGCGGAGTCGGTGAAGACGTGGATTTTGTCGTTCTGGAAAGCGGCACGCACCTTTTCGGGGTCCAGCGGCGGCAGTTTCTTGTGTGCCACGGCGTGAGGGTTGAAATACACTATCGGCACGTCGGCAAGGTCCATACAGCCGGCGTATTGCGCAAGGAATTCGGGGGTGAGGCTGCTAAAGGTGTGCAACTCCATGCAGGCCACCAACTTGCGGTCGGGGTATTGCTCTTTCATGGCGGCAATGGTGGCGCGCAGTTTCGAAGGTGCGTGGGCAAAGTCCTTATACACAGCGGTATGCGTGTCTTTCTTGACCAACTCCAGACGTTTGGAGGCGCCTTTGAAAGTGCTTATCGCCGAAAGGAAATCGTTGTCGCTGATTCCGAGGGCGTTGCAGGCGTTCTTGGCGGCCATGATGTTCTGCAGGTTGTGTCGTCCGAAAATCATCAGCGGGGTGCGAGTGCCGTTGTCGGAGATAAGGTAGGTGGTGCCGTCCTTTATCTCGTAATTGGCTGTGTGATAGCCGATACGGGTGATGTCGTCGCGTTTCACTCTGTCGGCAACGGACACCACGTCCTTGTCGTCGGCGCAGTAGATAAGGGTGCCGTCGGGACGGATGAGGCGTATGAACTGTGCGAACTGCTCTTTGTATATGTCGAAAGTGGGGAAGACGTTGATGTGGTCCCACGCTATTCCGCTGATAATGGCGATGTTAGGCTGGTAGAGGTGAAATTTCGGCCGACGGTCGATGGGGGAGGTGAGGTATTCGTCGCCTTCGATGACCATCACCTTCGCCTCGTGCGAGAGTCGCACCATCACCTCGAAACCCTCCAGCTGTGCGCCAACCATATAGTCGGTGTCGATGCCGAGACGTTGCAGCACGTGCAGTATCATTGCCGTGATGGTGGTCTTGCCGTGACTGCCGCCAATCACCACGCGTGTCTTGTCCTTCGACTGTTCGTAGAGATACTCGGGGTACGAGAAAATCTTGATACCCAGCTCTTTGGCGCGGAGCAGCTCGGGGTTGTCCTCGCGGGCGTGCATGCCAAGAATCACAGCGTCGAGGTCGGTGGTTATTACTTCGGGTTTCCAGCCGATGTACTGTGGCAGCAGGCCGTATTTCTGCAGTCGCGACTTGGCGGGGTCGAAAATCTCGTCGTCGGATCCGGTAACGTGGTAACCCTTCAGGTGCAGAGCTATTGCGAGGTTGTGCATGGCACTTCCGCCTATGGAGATAAAATGAACGTTCATCTCTTTCAGTTAATAATTTATAATTTACAATTTATAATTAGTTTGGATTTTGGAGTTTTGAGTTTGCAGTTAGAAATCATTAAATTACAATTCACTAATCACTAATCACCAATCACTGCTCAAGAATCGGCTTAATCCTGATTATTGCGTTGATGAAAGCGTCTATCTCCTCTGTGGTGTTATACACTGCAAACGAGGCTCTTACCGTGCCGGGAATGCCGTAGCGGTCCATGATGGGCTGTGTGCAGTGGTGGCCGGTTCGGACGGCAATGCCCAGCTTGTCGAGCAGCGTGCCGGTGTCGTAGGGGTGGGCGTTGCCGATAAGGAACGAGATCACCGAAGTCTTGTGCGGTGCGTTGCCGAAAATGCGTATCCCGCCGATGGCGTTGAGACGCTGTGTGGCGTAGTCAAGCAGCTGTTGTTCGCAAGTTGCAATATTCTCTATGCCAATATTTTGCATAAACTCTATTGCCGATTTCAGTGCAAGAGTGTCGCCAACCGATGGCGTTCCAGCCTCGAATTTGAACGGCAGTTCGTTGTAGGTGGTGCGTTCGAAGGTCACGTCCTTTATCATCTCGCCGCCGCCCTGGTAGGGGGGCAGTTTGTCGAGCCATTCCTCTTTGCCGTACAGCACGCCGATGCCCATGGGGGCGTACATCTTATGTCCAGAGAAACAGTAGAAATCGCAGTCCAGCGCCTGCACGTCGACGGCGATGTGCGAGATGGCCTGAGCTCCGTCGATAAGCACGGGGACGCTGTGGCTGTGGGCTATGGCGATAATCTCGGCGATAGGGTTGACGGTGCCGAGGGTGTTGGAGACGTGGTTTACTGCCACCAGACGGGTTTTGTCGGAGAAGAGTCGTTTGTACGCCTCGAGGTCGAGCACACCCTCGTCGGAGAAGGGGATGACCTTGAGCGAAGCGCCTTTCTGCTCGCAGGCCAGCTGCCAAGGCACTATGTTGGAGTGGTGCTCCATGCC
>DBXF01000042.1:22996-23621 GCA_002309295.1 Bacteroidales bacterium UBA1219
GTGGCTTCGGAACTTAGGTAGTGCGCCCCGCGGTGTATGTTGCTGTTCAGCGTGCGGTAGTAGTCGGCAAGGGCGTTGATGACGCACTCCGGTTTCTGTGTGGTGGCAGCGTTGTCGAAATAAATCAGCGGCTTGCCGTAAACGGTGGTGTCCAAAATCTTGAACTGTGATCTAATCTTCTCTATGTCAATCATATATTATAATTCAAAGATATCGTTGAAAATTGTTAGTGCCCTTTTGCAGAGACAGATTAATAAATTTTCGGTCTGATTGTCGTTATGTATCTGGATTTCTGCACGATAAGGGAAACCTTATTTGCGGCGACGTTTTCTTGCCACCACAACCACAACACAGATTACTGCCAGAAGCAGGACCGCTCCGCCTACAATGCACCATGTGCAGCAGGTCAGTGGGCAAGCGTCATCTTGCGGAACGTTTTTTTTTAAGTTTTGCAGACAGGCCTGCATCGACTGCTTTACGCCATTGGATGTGAAAGTGGCACCGCTCACGGCATCCACTTTGGTGTCGAGTGCTTGGTCGATGGTCATGCCGCTCCAAGCGTCGAAAAGGCCGCCTTTCTCCACGCGCGAAACAAAGCCGGGAGTTTCGTCGTTGTCGAGCAGAA
>DBXF01000018.1:0-747 GCA_002309295.1 Bacteroidales bacterium UBA1219
TTGCATTATTCGCCTTGGTTGCGATACTTACAACAGCTTCGCTGAAAGCACAGTTCTCTATTGAGTGGGGCATTGGTCCTCAATCAAATCACCAAAACAACTCATTATTCGATAAAAGCCGCGTAACAACCCATTCTTTATCTAGTGAGATGGCTTTGAAATACGAGTTTCACGACAAGTTCGCCTGTGGATTGGAAATGCTTGTGGGATCATACGATATACCCGCCACATCGGAAAGTTTGGCCTTAACTTTTGTAGGTGTGAATTGCCACTGGATACGCCCTCTGCACATTACCGACGACATAATATTAGATCTTTATGGGGAATTGTCCCCCGGTTGTACTTTTTTCTACGACGCTTTTGATTTCGACGGGCAGTCGTACAAAACAAACAGATTGGGTTTTGGCATTGATTACTGCGTCGGATTGTCGATACCCCTTTACAAAGATTGGGAGATTGGAGCGAAATGCGGCCTATTTATGTCTTCTCTCAGCAAACCGAAAATAGATTTGGATGTTCCTGCCAAAGACTATAAAGCCGGTGAGCAGATGGTGGCTGCCACACGGTTTGTAGTAACATTAAAACTAAAGCTGTTCTAACGCACTCTCTTCAGAAATAAAAAAGGAGGCTTTTGGCCTCCTTTTTTTTGTATCTGGGTTTCGCCGATTATTTAGCAGAGAAATATTTCAGTGCGTCGGCCACAAGGAAAATGCTGCCGGTTACGAGAATCAGGGCGTTGTCCTCGGC
>DBXF01000018.1:882-1757 GCA_002309295.1 Bacteroidales bacterium UBA1219
AGCACCGTGGAGTAATCTTTGTCGTTCACACAGCCGAAAACCACGTGCAGGTGCGAGAAACTTATGTCCGAAAGGGTTTTCAGCATACTCTCTATTCCGGCAGGGTTATGCGCTGTTTCGCAGATAGTTAGCGGATGGCTGGAGACCACTTGCCAACGTCCTTTGAATCCCATGTCCACAACTACCGACTCCACGCCCAGCATAACGGCGTTGAGGGGTATCTCGTAACCCACAGTGCGCAGTATTTCAACGGCTTGCATCACGGTAACAAGGTTTTTCTTCTGATAATCGCCGCAGAGCAACGATTTAAGTCCTATATACTGCTGCTCGCCGTTGTTGGATGTGATATTGAGCATCATCGAATAATTGGAGTTGATGACGTCGGTTACGGTGTAGTTCTGATCGGCGAAATAAATGGGGGCGTTGTTGTTTCTGGCTGTCCGCTCGAAAACGGGTGCCGTTTCGGGCTGTGTCTCCCCTATCACCACTGGAATATTGGGCTTGATGATGCCCGCCTTTTCGGCAGCGATGGCCTCTAGGGTGTCGCCGAGGAACTTGGTGTGGTCCAATCCGATGTTGGTTATTACCGAAAGGTCGGGGGTGATGATGTTGGTGGAGTCGAGGCGACCGCCCATACCCACCTCAATTACAGCCACATCCACCTGTTTGGTGGCGAAATAGTCGAACGCCATTGCCACAGTCATCTCGAAAAATGAGGGGGTGATTTGGTCGAGCAGAGGTTTGTTGCGTTCCACAAAGCCCACCACGTCGTCCTCGGAAATCATCTCCCCGTCGACGCGGATGCGTTCGCGGAAATCCACGAGGTGCGGCGAGGTGTAGAGTCCCACCTTGTAGCCTGCGTTGTGCAGGATGGA
>DBXF01000018.1:1819-2532 GCA_002309295.1 Bacteroidales bacterium UBA1219
GCGTCGAGCAACGCCACGGTGTTTTCCAGATCCGCCTTATAGGCGGCTTCGCCAATGCGCTGATACATCGGCAAGGCCGAAAACAGATAGTTTGTTACTTCGTTGTATGTTGTCATCGTTTGTTATTTTGTTCTATTTTGTCAAAGACGGTAGTTGACACCGAAAAGACCGTAGATGTTGTACATCTTGTACTCCAAGCCACGGAAAGCCTCTTTGAAAGTGGAGTTCAACGCCCACGAGAGGTCGAACCACGCCGCCCATCTGCTGCCGAAGCTGCGTGTGGCGGTGATTTCAAGGCCGTAGTTGAACATGGCAATGTATTCGCTGAAGTCGAAAGGCTCGTAGCCCACTTCCACCTTCTCGCCCGTGGGGTCGGTAATGCGTATGTAGCCGCTTTTTACAGCTCCGCTGAAATGTCCCTGAAGTTTGCGTGCGAGATATAGTCCTGCGTCGAAAGTCCAATTGTTGTTCGGCGAAAAAGAGAACTGCACCGGCAGAGAGATGTAGGTGACGTGGAGCACCGTTTCGTTGTAGCCGGTGAAATATCCCGACACTTCGGATTCGTCAACGATGGCCTGCGTAAACATCTGATACACTTTAGCTTCCGCCGACATCCCCACATGCTTTATCTGCAATCCGGTTTTCAGTCCTATTTTGGCTCCGAAGCGGTAACGCAGGTCGTAGCCGACGAGGAAACACATCCTCGGTGTCCA
>DBXF01000082.1:0-527 GCA_002309295.1 Bacteroidales bacterium UBA1219
ATGGCCGAACCGTCGTTGGTAATGGTGCAAGTATTGTCAACATCAAAGTCGCCCGACAATTTGGAGGTTGTGCTCGTAAACTCCAGACGGCTGGCGTGGGTGTTCGAGGCTGTTGTGGCGGCGGTGAGAGTTATGCGTAAAACAGTACATATATTCTTCATGCTAAAATGCAAGTTCTCCACTCCATGATCATACGACGTACAATAGCCGGCCATGTAGTTGTAGTTATAGAGAGGGTACTCGGCCGAAGAATAGGTCTGCACTACAGGCAGCGAAAGGGTGAGTGTGGACTCTTGGAAAGCCTGTGGGATTCCCATATCGTAGGGTTCCGTCAATGTTGTAGGATATACGGCCCAATATATTTCGCAATCCGGGTCGAGGGACGATTGGAGTGCGTAAGCGGTGCCTTCGAACTTGGCGTCAACACCATTGTCGACATTTATAGCGACAAGGTTACTGCCATTGACATTTAAATTGTCGCTGATGTTCCACTTCACCTTATAGCCGTCCAGATAGGCCTTTTCGGC
>DBXF01000082.1:580-11461 GCA_002309295.1 Bacteroidales bacterium UBA1219
TCGGAAATTTCTTTGCTACAAGAAAAAATTGATACTATGACAAACAACGCCGTCAAAGCGTTCAACAACTTGTTTCCCATATATTTCATTGTCAATTTCATTTAGTTTTTCTCTTTTACATTTGACGCAGGTTTGTATTTTTTCATCAAAATAAACTTACGCCTTTATTTTTTATATCGTTTACAATGTTATTATTTTAGTATATATTATTTATTTTCAATGTATTACATCAATAATTCATTAAAAATTTCAAGGTGCAAAGTTACACTTCATTTTTTATTTAAACAAATGAAATTCAACATTTAACTTTATATTTAACGGAAACCCGTTAAAACACACCAAAATATAACATTTTTCGGCTTGTTGCTATTTTTTTGCTATCTTTGCAACGGAATTAAAAACTGAAAATATGTCATCATTACATTTACGAGCCCTTGAACCTGAGGATATTGAGAGCATATACGAATGGGAAAACGACCAAACGCTGTGGACATCGAGCAACGCCCATGTACCATTTTCGAAGCACGTGCTTACACAATATATTATAGAGTCGCAGCGGCAGGACATACACGTCGCCAAGCAGCTGAGGCTTGTGATTGAGGTCAATGCGCAGACAGTTGGCTGTATCGACCTCTGCAACCTCGACTTTTTCAACCGTCGCGGAGAGGTCAGCATACTGATAAACAAAGATTTCCGCAACAGAAAATACGCCACTTCGGCCATCACTGCACTTTGCACCTACGCCAAGGACGACCTGCAAATGCACCAACTCTTTGCCGAGATACTGACAGAAAACACAGCATCGCAACGCGTTTTCGAAAAATGCGGATTCCAGCGCACCGGCGTAAAAAAGGACTGGATAATGCAAAACGGCGAATACAAGGACGTGGCAGTCTATCAAAAGCTACTGTAACGCATTGATTGTCCGCTAAAAAAGCCCCTCCATGCCGTTTTTTTGCCACTTTACGACATTTTTTTTGTAAATTTGCAAACCGAAACTACAAAACGAATATTAAACGTAAAACATTATGATACAACGAATTCAATCCTTTTTACTGGTTCTTGCCCTTGTGGGATTTATATTGCTTTTCCTTTTCCCCACGGCAACTTTCGAAGCAAAAATGAACAGCAACGTCACCTCTTCGAGCCTGACGCTTTTACCTGGCGAAAACAACATCAATCCTGAGACAGGCGAAGCGTTTATGGCACAGAACTCTGTTATACTGATGATTATGGCTTTCGTGCTTGGCATTGGCACATTGGTTGGCATTTTTCTGTACAAAAACCGTATCCGTCAGATGAGGTTCGTGTCCATGCTCGGGTTTATCAACTTGGTTTACATAGGCATAGCTTTCCTTGCCTCCATACCCGACGCCGAAAAAGCTCTGATGCCGATGGGCGAGGTAAGCACCACCTACTCTGTTGGCACTTTTGTACCAATTGTAACACTGGTTCTGATAATTATCGCACAACGTGCCATCCGCAGCGACGAGATAAAAGTACGTGCCGCCGACAGAATTAGGTAATACGTTATCCATCAACTCATTGCAAAATAAATAAAAATAATACAATTTTTATTTGCACACGTAAAAAAATATTATTATTTTTGCATCACGAAAAAAACAATTAAAAAATAAACTAACACATTAAAACACAATGAAAAAAGTAACATTATTTTTAGCAAGCGCACTGTTCGTAGCAGGCATGATGTTCTCCTGCGGTAACAACAATGCTGAAGCTGTTGAAGAAGACACCACAGCTACCGAAGAAGTAGCAGCCGAAGAAGCTCCTGCTCCCGAAGCCACTGCTCCTGCTGCAACCAGCAAAGAAGAAATTCTGAGCAAAGCCCGCGAAGCCGGTCAAGCAAAATGCAACTGCTACAAAACCGACGCCGCTTCTGTTGAGAAATGCTTCCAGGCTATCCTCGACCAGACCTACGCAGCTTACAAAGACGACGCTGATTTCCAAGCTGAAATGAAAGCCGAGTACAACCGCTGCATCAAAGGTAAAGTTCAAGACGCTGCCAAAGACGCTACCAACAAAGCCGTTAAAGCTGGTGCCCAGGCTGCTTCCGAAGCTGCTACCGACGCTCTGAAAAACATCGGTAAATAATTAATGATTTACTTATCATAAAAAAAGACAGGCCGTCTGCCTGTCTTTTTTTATAGTTTTACGTCCGAACAAAATGCCAACAATACTCGCCATTGAATCGTCGTGCGACGACACCTCGGCCGCCGTGCTGCGCAACGACCGTCTGCTGTCGAACACCATAGCCAGTCAGGAGGTGCACCGCCAATACGGAGGCGTGGTGCCCGAACTGGCCTCGCGTGCGCACCAGCAGAACATCATCCCCGTGGTCGACGGTGCCATACGCAACGCCGGAGTGATGAAAAGCGACATTGACGCGGTGGCCTTCACCCGCGGACCCGGACTGCTAGGCTCGCTGCTGGTGGGAGTGTCGTTTGCCAAGAGTTTCGCACAGGCCATGGGCATACCGCTGATAGAGGTGAACCACCTGCAGGCCCACGTGCTGTCGCATTTCATCAAAGAGAACGACGACAGCGAGGTGCCGCAGTTCCCATTTATCTGCCTGCTGGTGTCGGGTGGACACACGCAGATAATACTGCTGAAAAGCCATTTCGAGATGGAGATTTTGGGCAACACTATCGACGACGCTGCAGGCGAAGCCATCGACAAAGCCGCCAAAATTATGGACCTCGGCTACCCGGGCGGACCCGTGATAGACCGTCTGGCCAAGGACGGCGACCCACTGAAATTCACCTTCGCGCAGCCCAACATCCCCGACTTCAACTACAGCTTCAGCGGGATAAAGACGTCGTTCCTATACTTCCTCCGCGACCAGCTGGCAACCAACCCGAATTTCATAGCCGAAAACCAAGCCGACCTCTGCGCCTCGATACAGCACACCATAGTATCTTTCCTCTTGAAAAAACTCACCAAAGCGATGCACAAGACGGGTATACGTCAGGTGGCCGTGGCAGGTGGCGTTTCGGCCAACTCGTACCTCCGCGAACAGCTGACGGCACTCGGAGAAAAGCACCATTGGAAGGTGTTCCTGCCTAAAAAACAGTTCTGCACCGACAACGCGGCAATGGTGGGAATTGCAGGCTATTTCAAATATCTGAACAAAGAATTCGCCGACATCTCGCTACCGCCGTACACACGATGAAAATTGAAAGTTGAGAATTGAAAGTTGAAAGATATGGGTCAAAAGTCTAAGGACCAGCGACCAGCGACCAACGACAAATCACTAATCACCCTTCACTAATCACTAAACCATGAAACATACACTTACAAAGTTTTTCGCCATTGTTGCAATATTTGCGACGACTATTTCTTGCAAATCGCAAAACAGTGTGGAGCTCACCGTTCCGGAGAGTCAGCTACGGACGGAGATTGCCCAGATGTTGATGGTGGGTTTCCGTGGCACTACGCTGACCAAAGAAAACCACATCTATAATGATATCAAGGAGTTGAAGATTGGAGGAGTGATACTATTTGAATACGACGCCCCGTCGCGGAAGCGTCCGCGCAACATAACCTCGCGCTCGCAGCTGAAGAAACTCTGCTCCGACCTGCAGGCCATCAACGACGAGAAACTGCTGATAGCCATCGACCAAGAGGGCGGCAAGGTGTCGCGACTGAAAGAAAAATACGGTTTCCCGACTTTTGCTGGGGCAAAACAGATGGCCGCCTCGGGCAGCACCGACAGCACCGCATATTGGTCGAACCTCACGGCCAAGACGCTGAAACAGCTGGGGATAAACCTCAACTTCGCACCCTGCACCGACGTTGACGTGAATCCCGACTGTCCCATCATCGGCAAGCTTGGACGCAGTTTCTCCTCTTCGCCCGAAGAGGTGGCACGTCAAGCCAAGGCTTGGATTACGGGACACAAAAGGCAGGGGGTACTTTCGTGCGTAAAACATTTTCCCGGCCACGGCAGCTCCGACAGCGACACCCACCTCGGCATCGCCGACGTAAGCGAAACATGGAGCGACAAAGAGCTTATCCCCTACCGCAGACTGATAAAGGACAACGTGGTAGATTTGGTGATGACTTCGCACGTATATAACAGCAAGTTGGACAAGGACTGGCCCGCCACCCTTTCGGAGAAAGTGATTACCGGACATCTGCGCAAGCGGCTGGGATTCAAAGGCGTGGTGGTTACCGACGACCTTGCCATGGGAGCCATGATGCAGGAATATTCCTTCGACACCATATTAACACGCGCCATACTCGCCGGAGCCGACATCCTCTGTCTTTCCAACAACGGCGACACCTACGACCCCGAGATTGCCTCCAAAGCCATCAACATCATCACCGAGAAAGTGAAAGACGGCACCATCCCCGAAAAACGCATCCACGAGTCGTACGACAGAATAATGGCACTAAAAAAGAGTTTGCAGTTTTGAGATATTGGTCTAAAGTCTAAAGTCTAAGGTCAAAAGTCAAATGACCTGCGACCTTTAACCTTTGACCAATTACTCATTACCAATTACTCATTATTCATTCGTCCGTCATTAGTCGCTCGAAAAAACTACCAGCAAAACCTTAAACTCACATCTCCCTCACCCACAAACATTTCCACCTCCACACCAAGTGGCAGGGCAAGGTTTTCGGTGCCCACGTGACCGAAGTTTTCGCTGAACAGTACTGGATAGTCGTAGTCCGCAACGGCCTCAAGCACAATCTCTTCGGCGGTTTTTCCGTAAGGGATGGTGTTGTCGTGCATATCACTCATGGCACCCACTATCAAGCCGTTGATTTTCTGTAATTTGCCCGTACGTTTGAGGTTCTGCATCATACGGTCGATGTGGTAGAGGTATTCGTCCAAATCCTCGATAAACAGTATCTTGCCGTCGGTATCGATGTCGGAAGGGGAGCCGCAGAGACTGTAAAGGATGGAGAGGTTGCCGCCCACGACCTCAGCCTTGCAACTGCCGCTACGGTTGTACGCCGAGGGTGTAATCTCCAACTGCAAACCGCTGTAGCCGTGCAATTTGCCGAACAAAGCCGCTTTAAGACTCTCCACGGCGGGGTATGACTTGGCGGTGGCGTCGGCGGGGATATTGAGTGGCATGGTAGCGTGCAAAGTACTGATGCCCAGATTTTTGTTGATATGCGAGTGCAGCACCGTAACATCGCTGTAACCCACTATCCACTTGGGATTTTTGGCGAAAGCGGTGAAATCAAGTCGGTCGATGATACGTACGGTGCCGTAACCACCACGAGCACAGACGATTGCCTTCACTTCGGGATTGTCGAGATACTGCTGCAGGCTGGCGGCGCGCAGCTCGTCGGGGCCGGCAAATTGGTTGTCGGCGGCGAAAAGACGGTCGTCGTACAGCACTTCCAATCCCCACGAGCGGAACAGGTCCACCGAAGGCTGTATCTCTTCGGGCGACACCTTGCGGGCGGTGGCCACAATTGCTATTTTATCACCTTTGGTCAGAAAATCGGGACGTATCATAAAAAATTAATTTTAAAACAGTTACAGCGTTCATCAATAACGCATGGCCGTTGTTTGCCATTTGCAAATGTAACGAAAAAAAGCGGAATTTTCAATCACGGATAAATCTCTTTTAGTTTTCTCCTGCTCGCCTTCGGCTTGCGAGTCTCTGTAAATCTTTTTTTTATTAACTCCTGCTCAGCTTCGCTTCGCGAGATCTTGTAAATCTTGTAAATATGTTTCGCCTTCGGCGAAAGCTTCGCAATAACCACAATCCCAACTTCAACATTTATCTAATTATCAAATAGTTAAAATCATAATTTATTAATTCTTGCTCTTGCAGGGCTATTTTTAACGTCAAAAAATAATAATTGCGCATTGTTGGCGTTATTATATTTTCAACAGCAAAGAAATGACAAGAAAACTAACGATACTACTTTTGGCTTTGGCGGCCATTGTTTTCTGCAACGCACAGAATATCAAAGCTTTCGTAACATCGGGCGCCACCCTTTCGCAAATCGACGGCGACGAGGTGTACGGCTTCAGGAAATTCGGTTACGTAGGCAGCGTGGGAGCGTTGATTCCATTGGAAAGCAAAGAAAGATGGCTTGTGAGCATCGAGACGATGTTCTCGCAACGTGGCTCCAGAGAAGAACGCTACAGATCGTACCACTATAAGGTTAACCTGCCCTACATCGAAATCCCGTTGATGGCACACTTTGCCGACCCCAAAGGCGGATGGACTTTCGGCCTGGGATTTTCGTACAGCCGACTTTTGGGCAACCCAAAAGAGTCTTTCTACTTCGACTCCACAAGATTCGTCCCCAACACCGAAACTCCGTACTTAAAAAATGATTTCTCCATAATTGCCGACATACGTTTTACCATCTGGCGAGGGCTGAAATTCAATGTGCGTTACCAATACTCGATGGCGCCGATAAAAAAGGACTGGGAATTTTTAGAATACAACGATTACGGAGCAAAATTCTCTAAAACACGCGATGCCTACAACAACTGCCTTTCGGCACGGTTGATATGGGTTTTCGGCGACAACCAGAGGAACAACTACGTACAAAACAAAAAGAAATAGCTATGAGCAGAACGGCACTTTTCGCAGGTAGTTTCGACCCCATCACCATGGGACATGAGGACATCATACGTCGCGCCCTGCCCCTTTTCGACCACATCACCGTGGCCATAGGCAACAACATCGGCAAACGCACTCCCCTCTTCGACCTCGTCACCCGTCGCCGTTGGGTGGAGATGACTTTCGCCGACTGCCCCAACGTATCCGCCGACACCTACAGCACCGCCACCATCGACTACTGTATCGAACACGGTATCAAATACTTGATTCGCGGCATACGCAATCCCAACGACCTTGTTTACGAACAGGAGATTGCACTGCTCAACAAACGTCTGGCCCCCGAAGTGGAGACCGTTTTCCTGCTCTCCTCGCCCCTGCACAGCGACGTGAGCTCGTCGGCGGTGCGCGAGTTCGTGGCTTTCGGCAAAGACGCCACCGAGCTGGTGCCTGCGGCCATCCGCAACGACTTTTCCAACATCGTGAAGAAGAATCACTTTTGAACACGGATAACACGGATTCAACAGATTGATTTTTTTAAAACATCTAAATTGACAAAACGCTTAAACACATATAGTTATGACACCAAGAGTTAGCATAATAATGGGCAGCACCAGCGACCTCCCCGTTATGGAGAAAGCCTGCCAGTTTTTCGAAGAGATGGAGATACCTTTCGAGGTAAACGCCCTTTCGGCACACCGCACCCCCGCCGAGGTGTCGGAGTTTGCCCGCAACGCCCACAGCCGCGGCATCGAAGTCATCATCGCCGGAGCGGGAATGGCAGCAGCCCTGCCGGGCGTGATAGCAGCCGAAACACACCTACCGGTTATCGGTGTGCCCATCAAAGGCAGCGTACTGGAAGGTTTGGACGCCACTTTCTCGATTTTGCAGATGCCTCCGGGAATCCCCGTGGCAACGGTGGCCATCAACGGAGCTTTGAACGCCGCCATACTCGCCGCTCAGATCATATCAAACGGCGACGCCGCCCTCCGCGAAAAGATGATTGCCTACAAGCAGGGACTGAAAAACAAAATAGTGAAAGCCAACGCCGAACTTGCCAAACTGGAGTACAAGTTCAAATGCTAACGACGGAAACCAATCCGCAACGTTTTTTACCGACAGCTGATGGAAAGAAAGCGCAACTCTGTCCTACGACATAGTCGCACAGCCGACTTTACATATCTTGCGTTACTCCTGATTGTCAGTCTGTTGGGTTACGGACGTTATTTGTTCCACGCTCCAATCTACGATTTCTACAATTTCTTTTTCCCCTACCGCTATTCCGTCGTCGATGCCATAAGCCACGGCGCGGAGCCGTTTTGGAACCCCTACCAGTCGATGGGGCTCCCCGCCCATGCCGACCCGCAGTCGGGGGTGTTCTACCTCCCCGTGTGGCTTTTCGCCCTTATTTTCGGCAAATACACCACGGTGATGTGCGGCATAGAATTCATCTTCCACACTTTTGTGGGCGGTGCCGGATTCTATTTTCTGGCGAAACATTTTACAAAAGACCGTCTTCCGGCCTTCGTCTCCGCCGCTTTCTACCTGCTGTCGGGATTTTTCGTGGGCAACGGCCAGCATCTGTCGTGGATTATCTCGGCGGCCTGGCTGCCGTGGGTGCTTTTCTCGTTCGTCAAACTGATGGAGGAGCCTGGACTGCGCACCATGCTGCTGTTTCCCGTTGTCTTTTCGCTGATGTTTTCGGGCGGATACCCGGGATTTGTGTTCGTGCTGGCCTACGTGCTGGTGGCAATAGCTATCTATTACGTAATCAGCGGATTATACCATCGTCGCAAAGACATATTAAAGATGACGGGATTCGCCGTAGCGTCGTTGGGGATAACTCTCTGTATGTGTGCTCCGGCACTTTACTCGTTTTGGGAGGCACGCACCGAAATAACACGCGGAGCCAATCTCGACTTCTCCAAGACTGCCGAGGCGTTCACCCAGCAAGGACTTCTCTCGTTGCTATTCCCATATTTTGGCGTGGGCGGACGCGATTTAACAGGCACCGACCCGTCCATGGGAAGCATTTACCTCGGGCTTTTTGCGCTGCCGGCCATCGTGGTGGGACTGCGCAGAAACCGCAACACTCTGCTTTGGGTGCTTGTCGGCACCGCCGTCCTGACTTTGATTGCCGCCTTCGGCACAAATATCCCCGCCAACAGATTCGGTTTCGAGCATCTGCCGTTGTTGGGACACATACGATTGCCCGGACTTTACCGGCTGTTTTTCATAACGCCGATGCTGATTGTCGCCGCAGCAGGTCTTAAGTACCTGAAAGACAACTGGCAGGAACATCGCAGGAGCGTGTTTATAACACTTTATGCGATGGCGGGCACCTTTGCCAGTTCCTTGATAATATTGACCAAGCTCTCCGACGATGTTTTACTGTTCGAGAAAGTTGTAATCGGGGCGTTGGTAGCCACCCCGGTCTTTCTGTTGGCCGCCATTGTCTGCCATTTCGGCAAAAGCACAAGAGTATTAGCCCTGCTTGCCGTGATAATGATAGCCGAGCCCGTGGTGCAAGCCAATATCTGCGGCACGGAGACCATCTACACTGCCGACGATGTCCGCGAACAGCTTGCCAAAGCCACCTCCGCCGAAGGCTTTCCCGTGCCCGACATGCTAAGTTCGTCGCAAAAGCTGGCCCAGAAACACGGCCTCAACGCCCTGTGGACCAACGTGGGGATGTTCGTTAAAGAAGTTGAGTACGACAGTTATAACCCTTTCCGCCTGTACCGCCACAAACACATGCTGCAGAGATACGACGAGGCGGACTCCGCGCTTTCTCTGCCAATAGTCTTTTTCCCGAACGCCGTTGTGTACGACACCCTGCCACATTTCCTGACCACCGACACCGCCTACACCGCACTCAAGGATGGAATTTTTGTAGCAAACTCCGAAAACGCCTACTGCCAAACCGTACTTTTCGAGCCGGGACGGGTGGAGATAAACGTCAGGACCGACGAGGCGCGGCCCCTTGTGCTTTGTCAGAACTACTACAAAGGCTGGCAGGCCACTATCGACGGCAAACCGACGGAAATAGCCACGGCCAACTTCGCCATGATGTCGGTGCAGATACCTGCAGGCAAGCACGAGGTCGTCTTTGAATACCGTCGGCCGGAATTGAAATGGCTTTTCATGTTTCAGATAATCGGAACGGTATTATGCATAGCACTGCTGTGCGGGGTAACGATAAGGAAATTAGGAGTTAGGAGTTGAGTTTAAGTTCGTTTAATCCAGTGTCCCATAATGGGGTCGGTGAGATTTCTCCAAAAACTAATAAACTTATTACTAATAAACCGCTTACTAAGTGTTTTATTACTTACGAGAGCAAAAAAAAGGCTTGCATTTGAACGCAAGCCATCTTTTTTAAAAGGAGTCCTAATTATTAACGAAACATTTTTTGCATTTTTTCCCTCTCTTTTTTCCACTCGATAGCCTTTTGCAATTTTGAAATACACTCATCAATTTCTTCAACCGATGCAAACACAATGCTTGCTCCTGCAGAGTTACGTTGTACTTCGGTTTTTGATTTGGAACTTCCATAATGCATATTTCCTCCCAAAAGACTGTTACTCCATCCACCAGAAAGTGTCTTAGAAACCACTTCATCTGTGGACATTTTATCGGTCTCGATTATCAAAAAGCAATCACCATTTCCATCCACATAAAATTTCGCCCAAACATTTACTCCTTTTTCATGATACCAATTTCCATCAGCCATAAAAAAGATATACTGGTCTGCAAACATAACTTTCTCTATACGTTTCGAAAATTGTTTTACAGAAGAACTTTTAGCATTATCCATCCATTTGGCATAAACGCCCTTCGCTTTTTCCAACGTGCGTATAAAATCCTTCAGCTTATACTGTTTAAATCTTGACAATGCGAAATTATCATTTGAGACCTGCATCGTAAGATAGATTTCGGAATTCTTCACATCGCTATCTGTTAGAATACCATATACAGTACTATCTGCGACAAAAGTGTCAATTTGCTCGAGTTTAGCACCCGGATCATCCTGCGCATTGGCCATTTGAAAAACAAAGCTCAATGCGACACCAATAGTTAAAAATACTTTTTTGAACATAAAACTATTTATGGGACTTCTAATTTTACATTATTTCTGATTTCATAGTCATTTTATCCGATTTTTTGCGAAGTCCGTTAAACAAATAACGAACAAAACAACACTGCAAAATTACGATTTTATTTCTTATTTGACAAGTTTTTTCCCGATATTTTTATTGGGGGGGGTAATTCACTGCTATTCAATATATTACATTTGAATTAATTCATCCCGAGACGCAGTATCTGC
>DBXF01000076.1:0-12794 GCA_002309295.1 Bacteroidales bacterium UBA1219
TAGTGGCAATCAACGATAGAAGTAAATATACTATACCCCTTCTTATTAAAGATGTTTTCTTTTCCGCCGTATGCAACGGCGGGTGCTTCTGTTTGTTGTGTTCGTTAAGAATCGGTTCTTGTTCCATACCTGTTTAGTATATTATTCAGCCATAGTTCCATTGTACATTCCCACCAACTTCCCTTCTTCAAAGAAGTATATCACGCCCCAATATGGCATTTGGTTTCCAAGAGAGAGTTGCTGATCATTTGAGTATTCGGCATTGATAACTCCATGATATTGTTGTTCCAATCTTTCTCGGTCGTCGCCAATGCTTATTGAATGGCTCATCCTGCAGTCCGAAGGACATGTGATAGCAATGCTTTCAACAGTGAGAGCATTTTTGTTTTTGGACACATTGATTGAATCTCCGGACACATCAATTATTACATTCTTTTTTTTATAAAACCACGATTGGTGCAATAACCCATCGTATTCCATCATTACTGCTTCCGACACCGAGTCGGGGTATCCCCAGTTGTTTATCACAAGGTTGATACGGATATATGGTGTGAGCCATCCATCAATGGTGTCACAAAGGAACGTAGAATCATTAATTGTAATATCTGACATTGAATCGGCATTTAATATGTCCACAGCTTGTTCTTTGTCAAGATGTTCCTTCCCTGGAGAATAACATCCAACTATACATACAAAAAATAAAACAATTATCAAACGATGCTTGTTTGCCATATTCTTTTTGGTGAAAGAGATGTTCCTTCTTCCCGTATACATCGGCGGGTACTCCTGTTTGTTGTGTTCGTTGAGGATTGGTTGTTGGTCCATTATTTTTCGGCTTTTTGTTGTAATGCGAAAAGAGCTTTCTGCCGCTCAATTTCATTTTTCAATTGTTCTTTCGACGGCAAGCAGAGCAGGTATTTCGACATAAATACATTTTTGTTGTCGTTGAGCATGTATCTTGCTATATCGGCGTCGGTCTCGGAACACATTACTATCCCAAGGGTGGGATTGTCACCATCTTCTCGTATGTTTTGGTCGTAAATGTTGACGTACATCTCCATCTGCCCTACATCTTGATGCGTTATCTGTCCAACTTTGAGGTCTATAAGTACAAAACATTTGAGTTTGAAGTTGTAAAACACTAAATCGATAAAGTAATCTTTTGCCTCTGTGCGAATCAGTTTCTGCCGTTCTACAAACGAGAAACCTTTACCTAATTCCAACAGAAACTTTTCGAGATTGTTCAATATCGCTGTTTCCAGTTCAGTTTCTACAAAGGCTTTGGTTGGGGCTATTCCGAGAAACTCTGCAACTACGGGATTCTTTACAAATTCCAGTTTGTCGTTATCGAAACCTCTTGTCAGTGCTTTCATTTCCTGTTCTACGGGAGCTTTTTCCTGCGATAATAGTAGCCTCTCGTAATACTGTGTCGAGATATTGCGATTCAACGTGGCGTAACTCCACATCTGCTCGGCGGCCTCCTTTGCATACCATTCGCGGGCTTGTGGGTCTGTTACACTCAAAAGACGACGATAATGCGACCAAGTCAAAATTCCACATGGCGTGTGGAATATTTCGGGGAACGTAAGATAAAATTGCCGGAAGTAGTATAGATTTTGCACAGAGAAACCTTTTCCAAATTCTTCTGTGAGTGCGGCCGACAGTTGTTTAAGAATCTGTTTCCCATAGTTTGCACGTGTGGAGCCATTCTGCTCTTCTTCCACGATGCGACGGCCTATCTGCCAGTATGCGTTTACCATTGCTTGATTTACTGCCGCATACGCTTCTTGCCTACCACGAGCTACCAGCTGTTTTATTTCTTGAATGAAATTGCCGGGGAGACTTGTTTCATTGTCCGTACTCATTATTTTTGTCATAATCAATCGCTTTTATATGATAACGCAAAAGTCTATAAAATGTTGTATATCAATCGGCGGGTAATCTTGCTTGTTGTGTTCGTTAAGGATTGGTTGTTGGTTCATGTGATGTAGTGTGTTTTATAAACTTAGGTCAACTATTCGGTTCAGATACCATTCGTCCTTTTTCAACACAAAATAATACTCCACTCTGAAACCGGTTTCTGGAATGCCATACACAACGCGCCAAACATTTTTCGAGACGCTCTCGAAAGTCTTTTCAAAAGAGGAGAAGTTTTTCTCGCACTTCCATTCGTCAATTGTCAGAGTGTCGAATATTTCATTGTCGTTTATGTCAATGTCGTTCAGTACTACGGATGTTATTGGAAGGGCGACATGCGACTGCTGATAGTTACAATCTGTTTCGAACCTTTTGTAGAAATCCTGAAAGTTTGTCGAGGCTTTCTGTCCAAGCATATAATGACTTGAAAACAGCAGAGCTATGCATAGCAAAGCCTTAGTGGCAAATATTTTTTTTGTATTTCCCGTATGCATAGGCGGGAACTCCTGTTTGTTGTTGGTGAATAATTGTTTCATAGCAATAGCGTTTATGTTATTTAATCATTTTCAAGCCCTTTTCGGATCTATTTCTGACAGTTTTTGCAATAGTTCTTCTTTTGTCATACAGTTGTTTTTTTTGTGGGTTATCTTATTGTTTTTTCTGGAGTTTCATTTTTATTTGGTGTCATCCTAAAAGTAGTGGGATGATGTGGCAGGCTGGATTGAAATTCTAAAATCATGCTACAATCCACACGAATGTTGAACGTTTTATAACCTTCCGCCTCGATGTGCAAATAATGTAAAATAAGGTACCGATGCCTATCTTTTGGGTCGAATAGCGGTATTGACAATCCAAACTCCCCGTTTTCGTCGCTTGTAACGGAGCATACATACGAAGAATCCTCCTCTTTAAACAAAGTAACTTTAGCTCCGTTTAGCGTTTTTTCGCTATATGTGTCAATAATTATACCAGCTAAGTGACCTTTGTTTTCTTCCTCATCGGGGAAGGGCTGTCCTAAGGGAACCAGTTTGATAGATAGAGGGATGTTTGGAAAATGTTCAAGTTTGTATGCTAAAACAATCGACCTAACGAAGGCTGTATCAATATATATCTGTCTTTCCCAATACCCGTTTGCGGTTATACTCAACAAGTATTCTTTTTTGTCGGAAATATTGGGGACTGTTAATGTGAATTCTCCATCTTCAACGCTTGTTGTCGAACATACATAGGTAGAATCCTCTGCATTCAACAACGTTATCAATGCGCCTTTGAACACTCCTTGGTCTGGCGTCCAAACGTGTCCGACAATATGCCCCTGCGCCTGGAGCACATTGCAAAAAATCACCATCAAAGCCGTAATAAAAAGACTAAAGACATTTTTGTTCATGTCGGTTTTTATTTAAATCAAATTATTCATTTTGCATAATTTTGTAAAATACTGGTTGTTAATGGTTAGCAAGTTTTGATAAAGAATTGGTTTGGCAAAAAAAGCAATTTACATTTATTTATTCTCCTGCTCGCCTTCGGCTCGCGAAATCTTATAAATCTTATGAATTACTTCTGCCTTTGGCAGAAAAAAATAGAATTCACAAATGTTCCTCATAATTTCAACTTTCAACTTTCAATTTTCAACTTTCAATTTCCAACTTTCACCTTCATTCCGTTTGAGTAGGCGCTGAATTCCGGTGCGTACTGGCATTGGATGAGTGCGTAGCCGTTGCTCAGATTGCCTTCCTTGGTTACAAACATGCTGTATTCCAGCTGGTGCGTGCCTTTGGGCAGGAACTCTATAAAGAACTCCATATCTGTGTCGGTGTTGGACTGGTAGTAGCTCATGCCGTCGTTGTAGTGGTAGCGCGAAACCTGTTCGGTAGGCTCGAAGCCCGTCGCACGTAGGTCTTTCACAAACACAAAACTCATGTCCTGCTCGTTGGTGAAAGTGATTTTCACCGTCACCTTGTCGCCCACGGACAGAGCTTGTTTCTCAATCGGCACCAGTTTCTTGCCTTTGTCGGTAACCTTTTCCACAAACAGCTCGCGACGGATGGTAAATCCCGACTCGTCGCTCTTTACCTCGTCCGCGGGGACGAAATACTGCCGGAACAGTCCGCCCCACACAAGGTGTTTGGTGGGGTTGTTCACCGTAAGGTGTCGCATCTCCGGCGTCACCTCGTCGGCGTTCCAGCGGCGTTGCACAAAGCCCGTGCCTGCCACTCCGCCGTCGGTGCTTACGGGGGTGTTGCCGAAACGCAGTGTAACCTCCTTGCCATCGTCGAGCCAGTCGCTGCCGCGCATAAGCAGGGCGTAGATGGCGTCGGCGGTGGAGGAGCTGTTCTCCCAGCGGTTGGTCTGTTTCTGTGTAAGCAGCCACACCCGCAGCTGGTCGAGCATGGCGTCGTCGTTGTCGATCTCCGCAAAGGCGGCCATTATGTTGGCGTGGGTGGCTATGTGCGACTCGAAACTGAAGTATTTCTTAGGCCAGTACATGCCCGTCTGCTCGTTCTTTTGGGCACACTCTTTGAACGACTGTATCATCAGCTTGGCTATGTCCTTTTTGCCGTTGCGCCAGAGCAGCACCGCGGCCTGCGAGCGTTGGTTGAAGTTGAACGATGTCCACTCCTTGGACAGACTGCCGAGGTAGTACTTCTTGGCGGTGACGAAATCATTGTCGGAGTTCTGCGCGTCGAAGAAACTGAGGGCGTATAGCTCGGCGAGGGTGGTGGATCCAATGGGCCAGTCCTTGCCGTTGCTGTGTTTTTTCATATAACGGTAATTCTCCGCCACCTCGCGTTCGAGGAAATTCACGGTTTTTTTGCAGATTCTTTCGGCTTTGTCTTTATCCTCTTTGTCCAGCGACTCCCATGCACCCATGGTTTTCAGTTTGCCGAACCCTTTCAGTATGTATGTGGTGATGTAGGGACTTTCGGGCATTCCCTCCATCCACGGCCAGCCGCCGTTGTATTTCTGCTTGTCGGATATGAGTTTCAGTGCGTTGCTCTGCTGCCGTTCGATGGTTTTGAGGTCGAAAAGTGCGGCTATTCGGCTGCGTTGTTCGTTCTCGCTTTTGGCCTCGAGCACCCACGGCGTTTCTTGCAGCATTATCGCCTTAAGCTCTTGGTCTTTCTCCAGTTGCGAAAGCAGTGCGTCGGGCGTCTCTATCTGCCATTTTTTGATATAACCGAGCAGGTTGGGGATTTTGCTTGCTATGTGCGACGCAAGGGTGTTGGCGTAGAACACGTAGAATGCGTTTTCGGCGCGGTCGGTCTTGGTGTTTGCGAGGTAGGGCAGCGACTGCACAGCGTACCACACGGGGTTGGTGCTGAAGTTGAGCGTAAGGCTGTAGTCGCGCTCGTTGGAGGCGGGGTTGGCTATGGCGTCGAAATCCAAGGTCTGCTCCGTTTCGGCTTTCACCGTGATGGGAAGTGTCTGTGTCATAAACACTTCGCTGTTGAGTACCGGCATCAGTCGCTGCTCCGCATCGCTGAAATTGTCTGCATAGGCGGTGAAACGGAACGCCAAGAGGCTGAGGTCGTGTTTGGCGGCCACCTGCCAGCGAACCTCCTTGCTACGGCCGGGCATAATCTGCTCCATGGCAATGTCGGCGGGCGAGAGTAGCAGGTTTACGGGATGCATGGTGGCGGCGTCGAAGATTTCGAGTCTGGCGGTGGGCGTAACGGCCTCGTCGCCGGTGTTGACGACGTTGGCCACAAGCCACAGCGTGTCGCCGGCGTACATATAGCGCGGCAGGTCGGACATTATCATCATGGGTTTCGACGAGGTGAAAGTGTATTCGTTGCTACCCGTTTGAAGTCCTTTGGTGTAGGCAAGGAGCATAAGGCGCCAGCGTGTGAGGGCGTCGGGCATGGTGAAACTGAAGGTGGCGCTGCCGTCGTCGTCGGTGCGCAGGTTGGGGAAGAAGAAAGCCGTTTCGTTGAAATTCTCGCGCATGGCGGGCTTGGGGGGCTCGGGAGCTAGGGAATAATCGTCGTCAACCACTATTCCGGATACGGCGGACTTCGGTGCCATTTCTTTCGCGGACATACGTTTTCCCCCCTCGGGACTTCCTTTGTCGATAAGGTGGTCACGGTGGGTAGTTACTTTGACGGTTTCGAGCTCCGCTTCATCCTCCACCTCCGATACCATATCATCGGCAACAACCCCGAGATCAATGTCACCATCCGAGTCTCTATATAGAGCGGGGCTTATGTAAGCGAAATCGAAGAACGGCCAGTCGGAGGGCATGCTGTAGTTGAAAAGCACATGATATAATAATATGATATCTCTCGAATTGAAATAATTAGTAGAAAGTTTTGTAACTTTGTGCTTGTCGGTGGAGAAATAAATATTGAAACTTCTTATAGACGGCTTAAGATTCAGATACCAGATGTTTTGGGCGAACATGTCCAGCGAGGCGTCGTACATGCCTGCAAGCAGTGCGGCTTTGGCTGGATTGTTTTTGTAGTCGCACACCGTTACCTCCCAGGTCTCCTCGGCACCGGGACTCAGTTTGTCGCGCATGGTGGCGAGTTTTACGTTAAGCTGGTAGTTGTCGAAAGGTACCATTACGTATTTTGTTTCTGAGATGTTGGCGTTTTCTTTCACCAAAACCATCTCCCACATCAGTGAGCCACGGTCTTGTTCTTCAACGGTGTAGGAGATTGTCTGCACGCTGTTGCTAAGGGTTATTTTCTTTTCGAGATGCACACCATGTTCGTTCATCAGCCGCACCAAAACTTCCACGTCGTTGGCGGAGCTGCCGACGAAAAGTTTTATCTTCTCGCCGGGTTGTGCGGTGTATTTGTCGGTTTTCGCCCAAATCATTGTGGTGAAAGGCATGGCTTTGCCGCCGCCGTCGTAAACCACGAACTCTTTTGAGGCCACGGCCAATGGATCGTCAAGGCTGCGAAGCTCGACAATGTATTTGCCGGGTTTCAGCGTTTTGCCGTCGTAGAAAGCGGCGCTGTCGTCCACAAAAATCTCCGTATCATCTACCAAAGTCTTTTCCGTTTTGTCGTAGAAACTGTAGAAGGGGAACAGCTCGTCCATCTCCTTGTCGGAAAGCAGCTGGCGGTCGAGGCTCGTTCTTGCGTTCATTGTGGCGAAATAGCTTATCTTGCGCTCGTCGTTGTAGCGGTAAATTTTGCGCGAGATACGGCTTTTGGCAGGCTGGTAGCTTAGGTTGCTCACGTTTATTTTGTATTTGCCGAGGTCGGATTTCTCTATCTCCGAAGGCAGGTCGGTGCTGATGGCTATCTTGTTGTATCCGGCACGTATGGTGTAGGTTCCGGTGCGTGTCTCGCCCTGACGGCTGGTGGCCGTAACCTCTATATCGTATAAGAACAGTGGCTGCAGCTCCTTGGCGATGTTGCGCGCAGGCTTGAGGTTGAAAGTGATGTCGAACTTGCCGTTTTCGTCGGTGCGGGCTTTGCCGTGAGCCACCTGCTCGGCCACGCGGTCTACTACTTCGGGGTAGTTCCACCAAAAACATTTCCACGGGAAAGCGGTCTTGAGTACCACACGATAGCTGTATTCCACATCGTCCAAGCCGAAACCGGCAAGGGCTTTCACATCGCCGTGCACGGTAACATCCTGCCCCAGTTTGTATTGCTCCTTAGGTTTTTCGAAAGTCACCTCGAAAGTGGGACGTTTGTATTCCTCTACACGGATATCCTTCCCTTCGGGAGTTTTTCTTATCTCAAGTGAATATCTGCCGTTCATTCTGTCGGTGGGGATGACGAAAGAGCCGCTGAACGAGCCGTATTCGTCGGTGGTGAAAGGAGTGGAGGCTATTCTCTGGAAATTGGCGTCTAAAAAAACGATAGTGTCGTCGTATTTGGCGGCCAAATCTTTATATCCGTCTTTTACGAACACAACAACACCGTGGTACTGAACGGTTTGTCCGGGACGGTAGATAGCCCTGTCGGTGAAAATTACGGATGAGAAATGTCCAATGGATTCGGTATTGTCTGGACGGAACCTATTTCCATTGCTATTAAGCAGTTTGTCGTCGCCTTTGCGCAGGTCGATTGACAAATTCCATCCTTCATCCTTGACATCCTTGTGGTTTATCACTGCTTTTCCTTTGGAGTCGGTAATGGCAGTGGCGATAATTTTTTTTTTGTAAGAATTTGATTTGTAATCATATCTTTCGGTCGTTAGTTCCACGGTGACGCCCCCTACGGGTTTCCCCGTCTTGCGGTCGAGGGTGGTAATGACCTTTTTCCCCACTTGTTCGTCGCAGATATATGCAAGTCCCGATACTTGGAACGAAGTAAAAGAGGAGTTCTTCTTGCTGAATAAAGTACCCTTTTCAGTGCTTGCCACAATGTAGTATAAGCCTTTCTCCAAGGGCGGCAGGGCTATGAGGGTGCTGTGCTCGCAGTAGTCGGTCTCGGCGGGCAGCGAGAGCTCCTTTTCCACTACGGCGGGCATGTTTTTCAGCTCTTGTATAAATTTGTCGCCTTTTAGATTGTCAAGTCTTTTCTCGTCTTTATCAGTTACTTTGATAATTTTGTAGTATGGTTTGGTGATGTTGCGGTATGTAAGCATGGCGGGAATGGGCTCTCCGGGCAGTTGCACGTTGTAAATTTCAATACCCACCGACGGAGTTTCTATCATTTCTTTCAAACTTCTGCATAGTTTGGCACCGAACGAGGTCGGGAATTTGGCTATGGCCTCGTCGCAGATGGCTATTGCTTTGCGGTAGTTGTCGTGGTAGGCGCTGTCGTCCTTGTTGTTGATGATTTGTTTGCAAAGGGAATAGGCTATGCTGTAGCTGATTTCGGTGGAGAGCGGGTTATCGCTGTTTTCGGCTTTCAGGCGTTCGAGGGCGGAGATATAGCGGCTTTCGTTCTTCAGAATGCCGTTGACAAACTCGTAGCGTCGTACGTCGTTGTAGAGCAGCACATCCTTTTTGCCCTGCTCGAGGTTGTATGCAATAAGCTGTTGGAAAATTTTCAGACATTTGGTGAGTGGGTTGTCGTAGTTTCCGAGGTCGGCGTTGGCAAAGTCCTTGGCGGGAAGCCACCACAGGTTGGTGTCGCCCTCGGTGTCGTCGGCAGTGGCCACCTCTTTGTAGTAATTGGCCGCACGGTGGAACAGGAATTCGAACAACGTGGCCTCGTAGTCGAGGTGTTGCTGAAAATTCTTGTTTTTCAGAGTTCTGTCTTTATAAATTTCGGTGTAGTCGGCGGTTTTGGCGTTTTTCAGGGCCTCCACGTCTTTCAGAGCCTCGTCGTAGTGGTAGTTGATGCGTGCTTGGAAAGTGGCTTTGTCCCAGTATTTCATCTCCACCTTGCTTATGTCGCCTTCGATAGGCTTGTTGTTCTGGATACGCCATCTGTTATTGTCGATGTAGGTGGCGTAAGCGGCGGCAATCTCAGAGTGGAGCAGGGCTTTGTGCGTGGCGTCGAGCTGTCCCAGTTTCGATTCGGCGTAGGCTATCGTCGTGGGGATGTAGTTTTCGTCGTCGTCGTTTTTTAGTTTGAAAACCCGTTGCATGTAAACGATGGCTTTCAGCTGCTGGTTCTGGTTTTTCTCCTTGATGGCCTTCTGTTCGATGGTGTTAAGGGTTTTCTCCGCCGATTCCGGCAGGTTTTTGTTGAGGTTTTTGTTGACGGTCTTCCACAGGGTGGAATAATCTGTCTTTTGGGCGTTTGCGTTACCCGAAAAAGCGGCGGCCGCTATCGCTAAAACGGCACTGACGGCGAGGATGAGGGACTTTTTCATATCGTTTTCCGTTGGTGGATAATTTGGTGCAAAGATACGATTTTTTTTAATTCGGATTTCGGATTTCGGAATTTAGTTCGTTGGCGATGTGGCGGGTGCGGTCACTGAGCCTGTCGAAGTGTCGCAACTTTGAAGATTTTCAGATTGACAGATTTTCAGATTGTCCGATTATCTGAATATCGGAACATCGGAATATCTAAAAAATTTCAACTTTCAACTTTCAATTTTCAATTCGTTCGAGAAGGAAACTGACCGGGCGGAAGCCGTCGTTGCAGCTTATCATGGCGCTGTAGGGGTTTTTCATCCAGCCGTCGTAGAAATTGCCGCGTCCGGCGGCCAGCTCCTGCACAAACCACTGCATGCTCTCCCAAGCGCTGTCGCACAGGTTTTCGGGCTTTTGGCCGTTGAGGGAAATCCACGTCTGTCCCTCACACACGTCGCAGGTGTGTTCTATCGGGTTTTCGTACAAGGCCGACAGGTCGTTGTAGCTTGCCTTGCGTATGGCGGTGATTTTTACGTTGCTCATTGTTGTGATGTTAAGATGTTAAGGCGTTAAGGTGTGAAGTTATTTAACTGCAAACTAATTACTGACCCCTGATTACTGAATACTGACCACTAATTTTCAACTTTCAACTCTCAATTTTCAACTGTTTCAGTGTCCGGCGAAGGCCAGTCCCGCCACGCTTACCTTGGCGTCTTTGGCGTTCAGAATGGCACGGGCGCAGGATTCCAGCGTGGCTCCTGTGGTTATTACGTCGTCGATGAGGAGTATGTGTTTTCCTGCAAAGGAGTCGGTTTCGGCGAGGGCGAATTTCTCGCTGACGTTCTCCCAGCGGCTGAAACGGCTTTTCTTGGTCTGAGTCTGTGTGAACTCGGTGCGTATCAGCACGTCGGTAACCACGGGTTTGTCGAATTTCTGGGCTATGCCTTTGGCAATCTCCTCGCTCTGGTTGTATCCGCGTTTCTTGAACTTTTTCGGGTGCAGCGGCACCGGCACAAGGTAGTCCACGTCGTCGAAACGGTGGCTTTCTGCGAGGGCGGTGCCGAGCTGTCGGCCCATATACACGCCCAGCTCTTTGTTATCCTTGTACTTGATGCTGTGCAAAATTCTCTGCACACTGCCTTTCTTCGAAAACGACAGGAGTGCGGTGGCGGACTCTATCTGTACCCTGCCCCAGAAAATTTTCTCTACAGGATTCTCCTTTACCGGCGAAAAATCGGTGAACGGAAGTCCCAGCTGACAGTCGGTACAAATCTGATTTTCAGAACTTAAAAGAGTGTCGCCGCAACACACACAGCTGTCTGGAAAAAATATCCCCCGCAGGTCGTTGATAAATTTTATTTTCATTTCAAAAAAAAATAGTATCTTTGCAAATCGATTTTGCAAAAATAAAACATTTATAGAAAATAAAAAAATAAAATTATCATGAAACTGAAAAAATTGTTTGTATCCTTGGCAGCAGTAGCATTTATCGCCACAGGAATGATTTCGTGTAACGGTGGTTCTAAGGAAGAAATGGCCACTTTGCAGTCGCAATACGACAGCATTATGAAGGCTTATAACCAAAAGAAAGCCGATTTTGAAGACCTGCAGAACGTGGACGAACAGAAAGCTGCCGAAATCAGGACAAAAGACAGCATTATCAACGTGCAGGCAAGCCAGATTCGCAACGGCATTAGCGGTGGCAACGGCGGTGGTGTTTCCAACCGAAAACTGAAAAACCAGATTGCCGAACTCCAGAAAAGATGCGATGAACTGAGCGATGAAATTGAAGCTCTGAAAGCCGAAAACCGCCGTCTGAGAGAGGAAAATGAAAAAATGCAGTCCGACCTTGAGACCGCCAACGGCACAATCTCCAACCAAAACAACGAAATTTCGGAACTTAACCAGAAACTCGTTGCCGCCCGCACACTGCTCATCAACGACCTCACTGCCAATCCCGAAAAGAAAAAATGCGGCAAGAGCAACAAATTCAAAACTACCAACAAAGCCACTGCCGTTGAGCGTGTGAACATCTCCGGCAAGATACTGCCCAACACCGTTGTTGATCCCGGTACAAAGACTTTCTACGCACGCATCACCAAAGGCAACAACCTCATCACCAACCTCGGCGACGAACCCAAAGCCTTTGACATGGACGGCGTTGACATGCTCTACACCTGCGAACAGGATGTGGAATTCTACGGTCAGGGACGCAATTTCTCGATGATTTGGAGAAAATCCAACGCCACCAACCTCGAACCAGGCGTTTACACAGTTACCGTTTACAACGGTGGCAACGAAGTCGGCAAGACAAACTTCACACTTAAATAAAAGATTTTTTCATTGAATTACAAGGGCGTCCGTGCGGATGCCCTTTTTTATAAAAACAAGAATGTCCAATAGTGAGAAATACCGCCAGCTACGGCAGCAGTACCCCGTTTTCTGCTACGAGTCGTTCCAACACTCCGTAACCGACCGCGGCCTGCTTGTCCGCCACCGTTTCACTGCCGGCAGCGACATAGTGTTCGAACCCGAGACGCTGATCCCCAGCCGCTCGTTTGTCGATTTCGGCAGGCTGTCGCAACGGCAGTACGACACTCTGGTGTTCCAGATGGGTATGATAGAGCTGGTAAGCTATTGGAAATGCGTTTGTTCGCCCAAAGTGGTGATAAAACCCTTCGCCATGGGGCAACAGCAGTTGGAGTTTTGGAAAAAGCTCTATTTCAACGGCTTGGGAGAGTTTTTCTACATCAACGGCATCACCGCCACGCAGGAGGATTTTATGGAGATAGTCTGCGAAAGCGACAACGCCCTGCGCCCCGTTGATTTCTACACCTATACCGATAAATACCTCGTCCCCATCGGTGGTGGCAAGGACTCTGTGGTAACCCTCGAGGTGCTGCGCAAGGCCGGTACGGCTTTCCGTCCGCTGATAATAAATCCGCGCGGAGCCACCACCGAGTGCGCCCGCATTGCAGGTTTCGCTCCCGACGAGGTGTTCGAGATACGTCGCGCCATACATCCGCGCTTGCTGGAGCTCAACGCCCAAGGCTACCTCAACGGCCATACGCCGTTTTCGGCCATGCTGGCGTTCTACACCCTGCTGGCGTCGGCACTCACGGGCTACGGCAGCATTGCCCTCTCCAACGAAAACAGCGCCAACGAG
>DBXF01000076.1:12861-13001 GCA_002309295.1 Bacteroidales bacterium UBA1219
TCGGGCAGTTTCAACTATTTCAGTTTTTTGCGGCCCCTCGCCGAATTGCAGATAGCTATGCTGTTTGCGCAAAATGCACAGTATTTCAACGTGTTCCGTAGCTGTAATGCGGGTAGCAAACAGAATATCTGGTGCTGCAA
>DBXF01000053.1:0-202 GCA_002309295.1 Bacteroidales bacterium UBA1219
GACCTGAACGGCTATCCCCTGCGTATAACCGAGATTTTGGCCACACTGCCCGGCACCTGCTTCGTGAGCCGCCAGAGTGTGCACACCCCCGCAGCCGTGCGCAAAGCCAAAAAAGCTATCCGTCAGGCATTTGAGAACCAGCAGCAGAAAAAAGGCCTCTCCTTCGTAGAGATAGTCTCCAACTGCAACTCCGGCTGGAAAA
>DBXF01000053.1:250-25038 GCA_002309295.1 Bacteroidales bacterium UBA1219
GGCGACATCAAAGTCGACGGCAAGATAGTTGAAGGCATCGGCACCGACCGACTCGTTGTCGACCACCCGCTCACAGTAGTTCAATAACCCATTAAAAATTATCGAAAAAATGACAGAAGAAATCATAATAGCCGGTTTTGGAGGACAAGGCGTCCTCTCCATGGGCAAAATATTGGCCTACTCCGGAGCAATGCAAGACAAGGAAGTTAGCTGGATGCCATCCTACGGCCCCGAGATGCGCGGCGGTACAGCCAACGTGTCCGTCATCATCAGCGACGAACGCATAAGCTCGCCCATCATCAACCATTTCGACACCGCTATCATCCTCAACCAACAGTCGTTGGACAAATTCGAACAGAGTGTGAAACCCGGCGGCGTGCTGCTGTACGACCCCAACGGAATCACCAAAGAACCCACCCGCAAGGACATCAACATCTACAAAGTGGCCGCTACCGAAAAAGCTGCTGAACTTGGAATGTCCAAAGTGTTCAACATGATCGTGCTGGGCGCTTTCCTGCAGGTGAAACCCGTGGTTACCGAAGAGTTCATCGAAAAAGGTCTGAAGAAATCACTGCCCGAACGTCATCACAAACTCATTCCCGAGAACCTGAAAGCCGTTCAGACCGGTAAGGAGATTGTGCAGACCGTGCAGACTGTGAAATAACACTTTTTTCACAATAACCGAAAGACGGACTTCCACACGGAAGCCCGTCTTTTTTTTGTGATTTATTTCGACCACGGTTTGAACGAATTGGCACGGATTTTTCCGTTTATATATAATTGATTACTACATGCTTTTGCCCCTTCGGGGCGATTTTTGCGAATCCTCGCAATTCCCGCGACGATGTCCGCGTAACCCGTATTTCCCGTGGACGTTGCCCACGGCTGACGGATTTATGCCCTTTCAGGGCGTTTTTCGGATGCGCACGCCCCGCAGGGGCAGCCATCTATTAGCATAGGGCAACGCCCTATTGAAAATAACGGGCGTATAATATATAATCGCCCCGAAGGGGCAACATCGACTAACCCATGGCAACGCCGTGGGATGATGGCGGCACCGCCGTAGGGAAATGACGGAATAAAAACGTAATCGCCCCGAAGGGGCAAAACCGACTAACCCATGGCAACGTCATGGGATAAGGCAACGCCGTAGGATGATGGAGGCAACGCCGTAGAACCACACAATATTAACAAGGGTTGGCCGTTATATAAATAATTAATGCGAATAAAACAATCCCGGGAGAAAAGAACAAAAAAATGGCACAATCTCTTTGTAAAATATATCTGCACGTCGTATTCCATGTGAAGAATACCAGCCCCGTCGTTAAAGATGAACATTTGGAACAATTGCACAACTACATCGGGGCGCTTGTGAACACTACCGGCTGTCAGGTGCTGTGCGTTGGTGGCATCGACAACCACATTCACGCTCTGCTACTTTTCTCACGCACGGAAACCATAGCACATGTGGTAGAAGAGATGAAACGCAATAGCAGCCGATGGATAAAGACACTCTCGCCATATTATGAAAATTTTGCTTGGCAAGGTGGCTATGGTGTGTTCTCCGTAAGCCAGTCGCAGGTTGACACGGTCGTCAAATACATCAAAAACCAAGCAAAACACCATAAAAAACAGAACTTCGAAGAGGAATATCTGGAATTTTTACGGTTGTATAAAATTGATTACGATGAACGTTATGTCTTTTCCGATTGACGACATGCTTTTGCCCCTTCGGGGCGATTTTTGCGAATCCTCGCAAATTCCGCGGACGTTGTCCACGGCTGATGGATTTATGCCCTTTCAGGGCGGAGAGGATACACACGCCCCGAAGGGGCAACACCGACTAACCTGCGGTAACACGTAGGATGATAACGTGTAAATAATAACGTATCCGCCCCGAAGGGGCAACATCGACTAACCCATGGCATCGCCGTAGGGAAAAAAACAAAAGAAACAAAAAACACATATTAAAAAAGCCCACATTATGTCAATCATAAAGAATGACGGTTTCTATTTTTTTGAGTGGAATAACGGTCAAAAATCATCACTCATAATGGATAAAAGGGTGGAGGCTATTATAGAATATGTGAATTCACACAATATTCTCTCTTTGACCATTCAACCACATATGCATGATGTTATAGATTGCCCAGACGTTATCTTGCATGAGATAACTGATTTAGTTTTTTTGGAACGCATGCCCAATTTGACGGAAATTGCCATTATGGATGTAGCGGATTGTGATGTGGGTGGTTTGTACAGTCTGAAAAACCTCAGGTCTTTAACAGTCTCAAATTGCAAAAATAACCCGTCGAAGAATGTCCATGTCGATTTTTCAAAATTTGATAAACTTGCAGAATTATCGACGGATTGGTTCGACAAAGGCTTTGATATTTCCAATAATTCTGAACTTATTTCTGCCGCCATTTATAAATATCGTCCACAAAATCAAGATTTTTCGGAGCTGCCATTGCCCAAAAACATCAAGAATCTAGAATTGGTGCAATCTAATATCAGCAGTCTGAACGGAGCCCAATGCGACTCCCTTGAAAAATTGGAACTTTTCTATTGCCCTAAACTGGAAACCCTAAACGGGATAAGTGCTTTCTCGAGACACCTGCAAAGGCTGATGATTGAGAACGCTATCCATCTGACTGAATACGAAGATATTGCATGTTGCAAATCTTTGGAAAGCGTGGTGTTCGCCAATTGTGGAAATATTGGCTCTTTGAATTGGGTGAAATCCATGGAAAAAATATCTCATTTTGTTTTGGAAAAGACGGTTGTCGAAGACGGAGATATGAAAAACCTACTGACAATCGACAAAGTGGCGTTTACAAACAAACAGCATTACAACTGTAAATGTAGGATTGGCAAACGAGCCGACTGGGTGTATGAAATAGTGCCAAACGATTAGTTAACCCATTGCACATGATTTTTCTCTAACTTTCAAATTTTATTTCGTATCTTTGCAGACGGAAATACTATCGTGAAACACAAAAATAATCAGTAATATGAAGAAATACACCATTGTCTTTTGTTTAACTGTGGCTCTTGCTATGGCACAGACGGCCTTTTCGCAGGACCTCATCTTGAGATTTACCGGAGCAAAGACCGATGGCTCATACGTGCGTATGGACTCGGTAACGGTGCAAAACATAAACCGTTCATGGACCGAAACCGCTGTCTATCCCGACACGGTGCTTATTTTCAAGCTGTCGGGAATAAGCACAGCACAAGACATTGCCGCCGACATTGTGGCTTACCCTAACCCGTTCAGCGGTGCTACCAATGTGGCTGTGACAATGCCACAAAGCGGCGATGCGACGATGCAGGTGTTCAATCTCGCCGGACAGAAAGTTATGGAGCGTGCCATGAAGCTAGAATCGGGCGAAAACCTCTTCGAGGTGCATCTGCAGGAACCTCAGACATATCTGTTGACAATAACCACGGCTCAAGGTTGCAGAACCATAAAACTTCTTAACTGCAATGCGGGCGGAGGAAACAGTTTGTCGTTCCGAGGCACTGGGGATGTGCAGGAGAAACGCCAGTCGGCACAGATGTTCTATAGCGGCGATGTGATTAAAATTGTGGGATATGCCTCCACTAACAGTTCGGTGGTGGCAAGTCGGGAGATTCGACAGGCACAGACGGCAAGCGCGAATTTTACATTGCTGTTTTCCTCGAATGATTCCTTGACCGAATTTTTTTCTGTCTCCTCAATAAAAAGGGTGCGTTTTTCCAAAGGCAACCTGCAGTGGAGCGCAACCGGAACACATGCTACCCTCGACAGCACTGCTCCTGGCACATGGCGTTTTGCCCCCAATCCGTGGGACATTATTGGCTCTGCTAACAGCAACATATCATCGACTTACACTGGCTGGATAGATCTGTTCGGCTGGGGAACAAGCGGTTGGAGCAGTGGAGCCGTAGCCTACCAGCCTTACTCGACAAACACTTCGGATGGCAATTATTACCCAGGCTCATCTGCCATTCACGACCTTTCGGGCACCTACGCCAAAGCCGACTGGGGTGTTTACAACGCCATTAGCAACGGCGGCAATCAACCGGGGATGTGGCGCACACTCTCTCAGCCGGAGTGGGACACTCTTTTAAATATCCGCACGACACTATCGGGCATTCGTTACGCAAAAGCTACCGTAAACGGGGTGGCAGGTCTTATAATAGTTCCCGACAACTGGGCTTCCTCTACCTACAATTTGGACAGCACAAACATCCCAGGGGCGTCATACTCGGCAAATATTGTAACCACGGCACAGTGGTCGGTGTTGGAGAACGCCAACTGTGTCTTTTTGCCTGTCGCTGGATATCGCAGTTCCAGATCGGTGTACCTAACGAGTACTAATGGCGACTATTGGACGTCGACTCACTACGATAACTACCTTTCGTTCGCCTACTTTATGAACATAACAACTGGAAATGTAAATGCTTATGCTAATCAGGGCCGTAACTTCGGACGTTCTGTGCGCCTTGTACAGGATGTGCCATAAATAATTCCTTATTATCTGGCAAAACAGGTCGACATAAAGGGGTCCCCAAAAAGACCCCTTTTTTTGTTTCACATTCTTTCTTGCAAAAAGTATGTAGTGGCGTTGGCATTTGTGAGATTCGCGGAATAGGTGTTCTTAACTTTTTTAAGCATCGGCTGCTAATTCGATATTTTTCCGTATCTTTGCAGATTGAAAAAAAGCAGGATGGAACAAAACAGGTCTGTCTGCGACAATGAAAAACAGTAATGAAAAAAGGCAAAAACAGATACATACCACCTTTTACGGTATCGGCCGAAGCTATCAACCTTGTAGCTGAAATATCGGCGCAGGTGGAACATTTTGCCATCAGACTGGAACAAAAAGACGGCCTTCTGCTACGTAAAGCTAACAGAATCAAAACAATACATTCTTCACTGGCAATCGAAGGGAATACCCTTTCCGAAGGTGAGGTACGTGATGTTATTAACGGAAAAACAGTCGTGGCTCCTTTGCGAGAGATTCAGGAAGTGAAAAACGCCATCCAAACATACGAGCTTTACCCAAAACTGGATGCTTTCAAGGAATCTGACTTGCTGAAGGCCCATAGCGTAATGATGCAGGCTCTGGTTGAAAATGCGGGGAGTTACCGCAAAGGTGGAGTCGGCGTGTTCGGCAAGCGAGGACTTGTGCATCTGGCTCCGCCTGCCGAACGTGTCCCATTTTTGATGTCCGACCTATTTCATTGGCTACGACATTCCGAAGACCACCTGCTAATCCGCAGCTGCGTTTTCCATTACGAGTTCGAGTTCATACATCCTTTCATCGACGGCAACGGCCGTATCGGACGCCTGTGGCAGTCGCTCATTTTGGGAAAACTCAGTCCTGTTTTCGAGCATCTTCCAGTAGAGAATATGGTTTACACCAATCAACAAAACTATTACGACGCCATTGCCCTGAGCAGCAAGAAAGGGGAATCGGGGCCGTTCGTAGTCTTTATGCTGAAGGAGATACTCAAAACCTTAAAAGCCCATCAAGGAGAACCGTTAGAAAAAACACTTCCTAATAAAATTCCTAATAAAATTCCTAATAAAACAAAGAAAGAGCACCCCGAATTCCTAGAAATGACTTGGAATGTCCTCAACCACATCATAGCCAATCCTCGTGCCACATCGGCAGAGTTGGCCGAAGCTCTACACATAAGCGACCGCACAGTGCGGAAACATACGGCACTTTTGCGCAACGCCGATATTATCCAACGTGTTGGGAGCAACAAAACAGGCTATTGGCAGGTGCTGAAAACCATTAACAACAAGAAAAAATAACAGCCATGCAGTTTGACCAAACTTATAACCGCAACAAGACATTCAACTATATTTCGTATCTTTGCAAATTGAAAAAAAAGAGACGATACATTATTTCAAAACATGCAATAACATGAACCGACTAACACTCTTTTTCGCAACGATAGCCATTGGCATCGCCTCCGCAAAGGCGCAATGCGACATGAGCATATTGTACGAAAACAAGTTGCAGGAAGTTGTTCACACTAGCTTGCGCATGACGCTCCCCGACGGCGAAAATGTGTTATTGCTTGACGACACCACAGAATACAAATGCGCATCCTTCCATTTGGAACAAAAGGGAGAATACCGAATAATGGCATTTTTTTCGGGAAACGAATCAGGCAATGACTCTCTGGAAAAAAGTTTCATACTTACAGGCGACGAGTATTCGATAGAGACAAATCTTCAGATAGAACTAAAGAAAAACGACTTTCCAAACAGCCGAAACGAAGATTCCCTTGTCGAGTGTTGGTTTACCGTTAAGCTATTTTCAAAGCCTTCACCCGATGTCCACATTCGATTCAAATATTATTCAAACGATGAAATCCCCGGACCTTTTTTCGAGGTCATAAACAATAGCAACGACACTCTTTACGGAGAATGGCTACCCGGCTTTTTCTGGGGTACAGTTTCCTTTTGGGATGGCAGCGCATATTTCGGCAATTTAGGAGGAAGAATCGATTTGAATTTCGAGGGACTATCGCCGTTATTACCTAACGACACCACCCATGCTTGGGTTGGCAGTTTCGGCAGAAGCCTACGCCCAGGCAAATATCGGTTCAATGTGTATTATTCGACAGAAGACAAACGGATGCACTCTGTTGCTTTTGAGAGAGAAAACATGAAAATTCGTTGGTACACCAACGTCAGCAAATGGCATCTGCTCACAAATGAATTTGAAATCAAATAACCTCCTTACCCTATGACCCGCAAAGAGACAATAATCACAACCGTACTGCTGATACTCATCGGCGCAGGAATGCATTTCGTACATCACGCACCGTTTTTCAACCATTTTCTTGGCTACATCTTTCCCATAACGGAGAGCGTTATGGCGCACATGAAAATGGTGTTCTACCCCATGCTGCTGCTGGGCATCTACCTCGCCATCCGTCATGGCGACATACGCGAGCTCTGTGCCCCCGTGCTGGGCGGCATCGCCGTTATGCCGCTTATCGTGGCCGCTTTCTTCGCCTACTGGGTGTTTGTGCGCCACGAGATAATGGCCATCGACGTGGTGATATACATCGCCGCTATGGTGCTAGCGGTGCTTCTGGCAAGACGCTGGCGCGAAAGGGCGTGGGTGCGTAGCTGGTGGCCGCTGTGGCTGGCCGTGGCACTCCTCGGCATAGTGATCACGGGATTCCTCACCTACCACGCCCCCGACTGGATTGTCTTCGCCGATATGGGACATGCATAAACGAAAAAAAAGATATAACCTTATAACAACCATTATGTTACGAAAAACACGCATAGCCCTTGCGGCAGTGATGATAACGCTGGTAACGCTGCTTTTTCTGGGCGTCAGCTGGAAACTCAACCTATGGATAAACTGGGTGGCCAAAATCCAGTTCCTGCCCGCAGTCCTGGCCCTGAATATCGTCGTTGTGGCCGCGTTGCTAATCCTTACGCTCCTGTTCGGAAGAATCTACTGCAGCGTGATATGTCCTTTGGGCGTGATGCAGGACTTCTTTTCGTGGATTGGCGGCAAAATATGGAAAAACCGCTTTCACCGCACCAAAGAGCGTAAGTGGGTGCGTTACAGTCTGTTGGGAGTCTTTGTGGTGTGCCTGATAATAGGCTTTGCGCCTGTAACCACGCTTTTGGCGCCCTACAGCGCCTACGGACGTATCATCAACAGCCTGTTCCGACCGCTGTACGACATGCTTGTCAACGCCCTCGCCTCGATGGAGACGGACACCTACTATTTCTCCGAAGTGGAGATTTGGATGCGTAGCGTTACCACCTTCGTGGTGGCGATAATCACGCTTATCATTTTGGCACTCATTGCCTTACGTCACGGACGCGCCTACTGCAATACCATATGTCCTGTGGGCACCGCCCTCAGTTTCCTGTCGCGTTTCTCGTTTTTCAAAATCCGTTTCAACAAAGACAAATGCAAGAGCTGCGGCTTGTGCGAGAAAAACTGCAAGGCTTCGGCTATCGATTTCCAAAACGGCACCGTGGACTACAGCCGTTGCGTGGTGTGCGGCGACTGTCTGGACAAATGCAAGTTCGACGCACTGCATTTCTCGTTGCCGAAAGGGAAAAAGAGCGAAACGGCTGAGCGACCCTCCTCCCCCACCGACGCCGGTCGACGCACTTTCCTCGCCACAGCGGGGATGCTCACCGCCACGGCGGCCATGGCACAGACCAAGATGAAGGTTGACGGCGGCTTGGCGGTTATCGAGGACAAGCAGTCGCCCGAACGCAAGACACGCATCACCCCGCCGGGTTCCATCTCGCACAGCAATATGAGTCGCCACTGCACCGCCTGTCAGCTGTGTGTGTCGGCCTGCCCCAACGACGTGCTGCGTCCCGCCACGGGCCTCGGCAATTTCATGCAGCCCGAGATGTCGTTCGAGCGCGGCTACTGCCGACCTGAGTGCAGCCGTTGCAGCGAGGTGTGCCCCACGGGAGCCATCCGCAAGATAACACCTGCTGACAAGACCGCCATACATGTGGGACATGCCGTGTGGATAGGCAAGAACTGTCTGCCCCTCACCGACGGCGTGAGCTGCGGCAACTGCGCCCGCCACTGTCCCACGGGAGCCATACAGATGATCGAATACGAAGGAGTGCTGGTGCCCGCAGTGGATGCCAACAAATGCATTGGCTGCGGAGCCTGCGAGAACCTCTGCCCCGCACGACCCTTCAGCGCCATCTACGTGGAAGGGAACGAACAACACGTAATCAATTAGTAATTAGTAATTAGTAGTTAGTAATTGACAGTTAATAATTTATTGGTTTACAAGTTATTCAACAAAATAAAGTATTGCATTTATGAAAGACAATGTTATCACAGAGAAAAGTAAAAGTTTTTCACTCAAAATAATAAACATCTATAAATCTTTATGCGAAGACAAGCGAGAATTTGTATTGTCTAAACAATTATTGCGTAGTGGCACAAGCATAGGAGCAAATATCACCGAATCAAACTATGCCCAATCCGAAGCGGATTTTCTTTCAAAGATGCACATTTCGCTAAAAGAGGCTGCTGAAACTTCGTATTGGCTTGATTTACTTTACCAATCCAATTACATAGACAAAAAAGATTACGACTCTCTATACCCCGACTGTATTGAGATAATCAAAATCCTCACTTCAATAACAAAATCCTTAAAGGACAAATTACAACAGTCTAAGAACAAGTAACCAAAGGCTTCATTTCTTATAAATTATTCATTACAAATTAAAAATTACTAATTATTCATTACTAATTACTAATTAAAAATGGATCGAAGATCATTTTTAAAGGCTTTGGGCGGCGCGGCGGTGGCTTCTTCGGCGCTGCTGGCGGCCTGCAAGGATAACAAAGGTGCTGCCGTTTCGGGTGAGAACGTCACCGACGGCAACGGCACTATGACCTACCGCACCAACCCCAACACCGGCGACCGCGTGTCGCTGCTGGGCTACGGCATGATGCGTCTGCCCGTGGTGGGCGGCGGCTCGATGCGTGACAACCCCGATGCCGACATCGACCAAGAGCTTGTGAACCAACAGATTGACTACGCCCTCGAACACGGCGTCAACTATATCGACACATCGCCGGTGTACTGCAAAGGACTGTCGGAACATAGCACGGGCATCGCCCTTGCACGACACCCGCGCAAGTCGTACTACCTCGCCACCAAACTGTCGAATTTCGATCCCCGCACATGGAGCCGCACGGCATCGCAACAGATGTTCGAAAACTCGCTTAAAGAGTTGCAGACCACCTACGTGGACTACTTGCTTCTGCACTCCATAGGCGGTTTCTCCGACGAGCTCGACTCCTTGCAGACTTTCAACGGACGTTATATGGACAACGGCATCCTCGACTGGCTGGTGGAGCAGAAAATGAAAGGCCGCATCCGCAACCTCGGTTTCTCGTACCACGGCGACATCAAGATTTTCGACATGCTCCTGCAATGGCACGACGAAGGACGCTACCACTGGGATTTTGTGCAGATAGAGCTCAACTACCTCGACTGGGATTTCGCCGACGAGATAAACCCGCGCAACACCGACGCCTCGTACCTCTACAACGAGCTGCAACGCCGCGGCATCCCCGCCGTCATTATGGAGCCGCTCTTGGGCGGACGGCTGGCCAACCTGCCCGAATACATCGTGAAACAGATGCTGCAGCGCGAGCCGGAGTCGCCCGTGGCACGTTGGGCTTTCCGATACGCCGGCACACCCGACGACGTGCTTTGCGTGCTCAGCGGCATGACATACATGGAACACCTCAAGGAGAACATCGCCACCTACTCGCCACTGCGGCCCATCACCGAGGATGAGAACGCTTTCCTGATGGAGATAGCGCGGCAGGTGTACGACCTTAAAAACGTGCCCTGCACCACCTGTAACTACTGCATGCCATGTCCTTACGGGATAAACATCCCAGCCATTTTCTCGCACTACAACAAATGCATCGCCGAAGGCAACATGCCCCACCCCGACGACCGCGACGAGAACTACGCCCGCCAGCGACGCGCTTTCCTCGTGGGCTACGACCGCAGCGTGCCAAGACTGCGACAAGCCAGTCACTGCATAGGCTGCGGCAAATGCACCTCGCACTGCCCGCAGAACATCGACATACCGGCCGAAATGCAACGCATCGACCAATATGTGGAAAGTCTGAAAATGAATATTTAGTGGTCAGTTGGCAGTAGTCAGTATTCAGTTTTTTCAATTGACAATTATTTGAGTTTGCAGTTTGTAGTTTTGAGTTTGCAGTTAAACATCTTCACTAATTTAAAAAAAAATCGTATCTTTGCAGTTTTAATTTTCGTAACAAAAAAAGCAATGAAAGTACCAGAACATTACTACGACGAGATTTTCGACTTTGCGGGACAGTGGGACGTGCCCTCGCGCTGCGGCCTGAAAATCCGCGACTACAACGGCAAAAAGATAATCATCGTAACCGAACTGTATCAGGAAAACACCGGCACCTCGGTAACCTACAACGGCGCCTCGCTGGCCGAGCAGATTTGCCAGGCCAAAGGTATTTCCACCGACAATATGATCTATATCGAGTGCAACCCCGACACCAACTCCAAACTTTCGTTCTACGACGAGGAGTTTTTCGAAGTTACCTTCGGCCGCGACGCCGACGGGCACCTCTGCTCGCCGCAATACCGCCAACTGACACCCGAAATAATAAAAGAATATGGCATATAACTATAAACGAAAACTCTTTATGTCCCTCTTGTCTTTCATCATCAGTTCCGTAGCCTTCCATGCCTTTGGGCAGGACACTATAGTGAAACTGTGGAAAGACGTGGACGGAGCCTTCGAAGGCAAACAGCGACGCCCCGAGTTGAGGGTGTTCTACCCCAAAAACGGTGTAAACACCGGCACCTGCATGCTGATATGCCCCGGCGGCAGCTACCACCATCTGGCACTGAAAAGCGAAGGCAAGGAGGTGGCCGAATGGTTTGCCAACCAAGGGGTTACAGCCTTTGTGCTGCGCTACCGCGTGGGCTATTACGGCAACCACCAGCCCGCCATGATTGAGGATTTCCAGCGCGCCATGCAGATAATTCGCCAAAACGCCGACTTTTTCCATATCAATCCCGACAGGGTAGGGGCCATAGGCTTTTCGGCCGGAGGGCATCTGGTAACCCACGGCGGCATACTGGCCGACAGCCGATACCTCAAAGCCAAGGGCATCGACTGCAAGGTTAGCACACGCCCCAATTTTGTGGTTCCGGTGTACCCAGTGGTTTCCATGCAGGACAGCATAGTGCACCAGCGCTCGCGCAAAAACCTGCTTACCGAACACTACACCAAGGAGTTGCAGGACCGTTTCTCGCTCGAACTGCAAATCCCTGCCGATATGCCACCCGTCTTTCTTGTGGCCTGCAAGGACGACCCCGTGGTGGACTACCGCAACAGCGTGGCACTGCACAACGCATTGAAAGACAAGGGCATAAAAGCCGAGTTCCATCTTTTCAACGAGGGCGGCCACGGTTTCGGCGTTGCTCGTACCAAATCCGACGAAACCAAGGACTGGCAACTGAAACTCAAGGATTGGATGATAGAAAACAATTTCTTGACGAAATAACATCCGTTTCCCGTCGTGTCGGATTTATTGCCAATGGCAATGAGCTAAAGGTGAAGAACCGCCAGTGGCAGTTTCGATAGCGAAGCGGAGAATACCAAATCCGCCGCAACTGGACAACTAAAATTTTGGAGGCAATAGAATGATACTTATTTGTTTTATAATAAATTTTGTCATAAGTTTGACGATTCTCCTCTTTATCAGAAAAGGAAAAATAGTAAACCATTCCCGTGTTTTGAAAGTTATTAATATTATACATATCGCATTGCTATTATTGTTATTTGTGGGATTATTTATAATAGTATTTATTGACATGTTCTTTGAATCAATAACAATAGTGAATGATGGTAGAACATTCGGGTTCTTAATAACATTTTTATATATTTGTGTTGGTTCTGTCACTTTTTTAAGCAATGCTGTTATTTTATTATCAAATTTACTTTCTAAAAAATAGTTGTAAAAGTTCACAAGGTTGTTGAAACTCAACCGCAAAAGGAACAAAAAAAACATCTTGTGCCCCACCGAACAACACAATTACCCCAGAAACTGAAAGCCACAGCCACCAACGCCTGCGGGCGGCTTCTGCGTGTGGACGACGGCACGGGATACCAGATTTGATAATTTTTTGGATTTTTCGCTTGCAAAAGTGCCAATAAAAGTGTATTTTTGCAGTGAGAAAAAAATGACCGATGAAAGCTCCCGAACAGATAACGAAAGTGGGATTACAAATCCAAAAACTCAATTGCGTCGGATTGCAAATCCGCCGCAACTGGAAAGGGGCGGATGAAAGGCGAAATAGAGGTAAACGTATTAATAAACTAAATCTTAAACATATTGAATCATGTTAAAACAAAGAATCTTAAACGACGCATATGTCAATCACAAACTAATTGCGTTTCGAACCGAAAAAGAGGAGTGGGGAGAAACCATAATAGGTCGTGTCAAAGAAATAACACCACAACATATCACAATAAATGAAGTTGACGAATATGGGATTCCCATTGGAGCTACGACATTCAAAATCGATGCACTAATAAACATCGTGATCGAAGATAAAACATTGGAGTGTCTCGAAGTTCTAGAAAGAAAGAATAAACAGCTTACAAAAAAAGGATGCACCACTTTTTGGGGTAATGGCTATGAGTTAAAAGGTTACATATCTGCCAGGTTGAAGGAAAGAAAACCTATTACTTTGTTTGTGGAAGATGGCGATGCCGATGATACAAATGTCATAGGTTTTGTTAAAGAAATGGATGAGAAGAGTGTGTTGATTGAGATGGTAGACCGATATGGAGAGATTGACGGGAAGATTTTGGTGCCATTAGAAACGATTATGGGAATAAGATGGGAGAGTCAAGAAGACAAGGCAAGGTTGTTGCTAAATCGGAGTCGTCAAATGGAAAGCACAAATATTATAAACTGTAGTCAAACACCATAACATAAATAAACAATCCAATGCCCCGCCGCACCACACATATAGTCCAAAAACTTAAAGTAGCAGCTGCGTCGTAAATAACATAATATGAAATCAATTATTAACAAGATTCTTTGTGCGGAGCTATATTTATGGGTAGTCTGTCCATCCCTAATGAAATTGTTCGTAATGATTCCTTCTGTAAAACAAAGGATGATAAAAGCAGGATATCTTAAAATAAAGGATAATGTGACGGATTTGTCAAATTATTATTATGAATTAGGCAAAACCATTTCGATAATACACTTTCATTCAAAGGTTGTACTTCATGGTTGTGGTTTCTTACCGTTATGGCTTCTAATCTGCAAAAAAACAATAGTCTGTTTTGGATTAACCGGCATTGCAATTATTTCCCTGATATTAAGTTTTGGTATTCCTATAATGGTGGTAGAGTATTATGTGTTAAAGAATGATATATGGAAAGAATACTGGAAACAAATATTTGCACTTCCCCAATCCAAAAGAAGAAAAATAATTGCTGTCGCTTGTATTGTAGTAATTCTTTTTATAATAACGTACTGTGTTATATTTATTTTGTGCTTTCCCCATGTGAGGCATTTGACACAATAGCAGCCGCAACTTTTGATGAAAAGAATACTTCCGTAGACTCTGATTTTTAAATACGTAAAGCAATAACACCATCAATTAGCCGTTTTAAAAATAATGCCCAGCAAAAAACATATCACCCGCGATTTCCGAGCCACAGTCACGCTGCTGTTCCTGTTGCTATGTGTATCCAGTGCTGTTGCACGGGAGAAAAATAGGGCAATAGCCCTGCCCTTTGAAGACTCGGTTTACAACTTCCGAATGCTCTTTGAATACGACACTTGGAACCGAGTGCAGAGAATTGTATATCCCGACAGCGAGGTGGTGAGCCGTTGCTGCTAAATGTTTGATTAATACGTGCGTATATTTTGCTTTGTTTATTTCCACAAAAAATCGTATCTTTGCAGTTTTATTTATATACAAACTTGTAGTGTCAGATTTGTTGTCTGGTGCGACAAGGTATTAGGATTTGCAGTACAAAAAACAGAAAAAAACAACATAAAACCCTTACAATGAAAGGTCCCGAAATAGAATACCAGCCCCGCGAGGTGATAAAACGTTTTCAGGAAGAGAAACTGCGCGAAGACTTGCAGTATCTCGCTGCCAACTCGCCGTTCTACAAACGCATGTTCGCCACCAACGGCATCGACATCGCACAGATTAATACTTTGGAAGACCTGCAGCAAATACCCTTCACCACCAAAAGCGACCTGCAGCGGCACAACGACGATTTTCTGTGCATCCCTCGTGAGAAAATCATCGACTACATAACCACCTCGGGCACCACCGGCGACCCCGTAACCTTTGCCTGTAGCGAGAAAGACCTGCAACGTCTGGCCTACAACGAGAAAATATCGTTTATCTGCGCCGGCCTCGAGCCGAGCAACGTGCTGCAGCTGATGACCACCATCGACAAGCGTTTTATGGCGGGCCTGGCCTATTTCCTCGGCATCCGCGAGCTGGGTGCGGGCATCATACGCGTGGGCAACGGCATCCCCGAACTGCAGTGGGACACCATCAACCGCATACATCCCGACAGCATCATGTGCGTGCCGTCGTTCATCCTCAAGCTGATACAGTACGCCGAGGAGCACAACATCGACTACCGCAACTCCAGCGTCAAGCGCATCATAGGCATCGGCGAGGCATTGCGCGACCAGAATTTCGAGCTCAACGCTCTCGGTCATAAGATAAAGGATAAATGGGACGTGGACCTCTTTGCCACCTATTCCTCCACCGAGATGTCCACCACCTTCCCCGAATGCGAGTACGGCTGCGGCGGACACCATCATCCGGAACTTATCATTGTGGAGATTATCGGCGAGGACGACCGTCCTGTGCCCGACGGACAGCCCGGCGAAGTGGTCGTCACCACCCTCGGCGTGGAAGCCATGCCGCTGCTGCGTTTCCGCACGGGCGACATAGCCAGCATACACACCGAGCCTTGCCGCTGCGGACGGCACTCGTTCCGCATCAGCCCCTTGGTGGGACGCAAAAACTGCATGATAAAGCTGAAAGGCACCACCCTCTATCCGCCCGCCATCAGCGAGGTGCTCAACAACACCGACTACATCGAAAACTATATCATATACGTAAGCTCCACCGACGCCGGCACCGACGAGGTTACCGTAAAGATAGGCCTCCGCGACGCTTCGCGCGACGACTCCGACGTGGTGAAAGAGCTGAAAGACCGTTTCCGTGCCAAGATACGCGTGGCACCGAACATCGAGATACTGCCCGCCGACACCATCCGCAAACTCAATTTCCCGGCAATGAGCCGCAAACCAATTCAATTTGTCGATAACAGAAAATAATAACAATGGACCAGACCACCTACGACGAAATGCGTCCCTACAACGACAGCGAAGTGCCCGCCGCCATACGGCGCATGGCCGACAACGAGCTGTTCCCTTTCTTTGTAAAGACAATCTATCCCGACATCGATTTCGAAGGCTTCAAACAGCAGTTCCTTCAGGTTAAGACAATCAACGAGTGGCACGACCGCATGTGGTTCCCCTTGCTGTGGCACATCATAGGCCACACCTCCACGGCCCTCACCTATTCGGGACTTGAGAACCTCGACCCCGACCGCCGTTATATGTTCGTCTCCAACCACCGCGACATCACCCTCGACGCCTCCATCCTCAACGCCGTGCTGGGCAAAAACGGACTGCGTCCCGCCGAGATAACTTTCGGCAGCAACCTGATGATAAACCAGTTTGTTACCGACCTTGGCAAGATAAGCAAGATGTTCCGTCTGGTGCGCGGAGGCACACGCAGCGAGTTCTACCGCAATTCCATGGAGGTCTCCACCTACATGCGCCACGCCATCACCACCAAACACGAGTCGGTGTGGATAGCACAGCGCAACGGCCGCACCAAGGACGGCAACGACGCCTCCGAAACCGCACTGGTTAAGATGTTCGCCATGAGCAGCAAACTGCCCTTTGTGGAAAATTTCGGCGAGCTGAGCATCTGTCCCATAGCCATTTCGTACGAATACGAGCCCTGCGATTTTCTGAAAACCGCCGAGCTCTGCGTGTCGATGCACCAGAAATATGTGAAATCGCCCATGGAGGACATGATAAGCATACGTCAGGGCATTTTCCAGAACAAAGGCCACATACACCTCGCCGTGTGTCAGCCCGTAACCCTCGACGAGCTGCGCCAGTGCGACACCTACCAGAAAAACGAGAAATTCACACACCTCGCCCATATTATCGACAAGAAAATCCACTCCAATTTCAAGCTGTTCAAAAACAACTACATAGCCCACGACCTGCTTACCGGCACCGACACCTACGCCAGCCAATATTCCGACAAGGACAAAGCTGATTTCCAAGCCTATATGGAGAATGGTCTGAGCCAGATAGACAGTTCCATTGACAGAAAAACCGCCCAAGAAGTTTTTATTAAGATTTATGCCAATCCGGTTACCAATTATAAAAACCAAAACAAATGACAGCCTTATGAAAAAACTTCTCATCATAGCCGGTTTTATATTCGCTCTGGCGTTGTATTCCAACACCGTTTCGGCACAGGATTTCCGCGACGGTTACGGTCATAACATCGGCAAAATCGAGTCCGACGGCACAGTTCGCGACGGCTACGGTCACAACATCGGCAAAATCTACGACGACGGCACTGTGCGTGATGGCAATGGCCACAACAAGGGAAAAATTGAGTCCGACGGCACCGTGCGCGACAGCTACGGTCACAATATTGGCAAGATTTACGATGACGGCACCGTGCGTGACGGCTACGGCCACAATATCGGCAAAATCTACGACGACGGCACTGTTCGCGACGGCAACGGTCACAACATAGGCTCCGCCAAAGGCTTGGACAAACGTAAAGCGGCCTTGATGTTTTTCTTCCATCTGATGTAAAGGGTCGAAAAAATAAGAATTACCGCAAAGGATTTCTAAATTATTTACCTTAAAATGTGTCGGAGACACATAATCTTAATAACCCCGCACAAACGAAGTGCAGTGTGGGGTTAATGAAACTATCTCTAAATCAGCGTCTCGGAGAGACGCGACCTTTGATTAGGTAAATAATTAACAATGTTTTCAAATACTTGATTTGGTCATTTCAAAAAAAAATCGTAATTTAGCAGACTCAAAACTGAATAAAAACACAATAACTTTTATATTATGAGCGAAATTTTAAACCTGAATCCCAAAGAGTTATGGGCCAATTTCCACGCCCTGACACAGATTCCCCGTCCTTCGAAACACGAGGAAAAAGTAGTTGCTTATCTGGTAGAATTTGCCAAAAAGCACAACATCGAATGCAAAGTGGACAAAACCGGTAACGTGATTATGCGCAAACCTGCCACCCCCGGCATGGAAAACCGCAAAACCGCCATCATGCAGGCACACGTCGATATGGTTCCCCAGAAGAACAACGACACCGTGCACGATTTCCTTACCGACCCCATCAAGCCCCGCATCGTTGACGGTTGGGTGAAAGCCACAGGTACCACCCTCGGAGCCGACAACGGCATGGGCGCCGCCGCCGCTATGACGGTGCTGGCCTCCACCACCCTGCAGCACGGTCCGCTGGAAGCCCTCTTCACCATCGACGAAGAAACCGGCATGACAGGTGCTTTCGGCCTCGAAAAAGACGTGCTCAAAGGCGACATACTCCTCAATATGGACTCCGAAACCGAAGGTGAACTCTACGTGGGTTGCGCCGGCGGTATCGACGCCACAATAACCATCGACTATAAGATGGAGAAAACTCCCGCCAACTACTGCGCCTGCAAGCTCAGCATCGGCGGACTGAAAGGCGGTCACAGCGGAATGGACATCATCCTCGGCCGCGGCAACGCCAACAAACTGCTGTTCCGTCACCTGCGCTGGGTGGCCGAATGCGGCATACGCCTCATCGCCATCGACGGCGGCAACATGCGCAACGCCATACCGCGCGAAGCATCGGCAACGTTCGCAATGCCCGTTGAACACAAAGACTGCATCGTTAAGGAATTCGAGAAAATCTCCGCAGCTGTGAAGAAAGAACTCGAAGCCACCGAACCCGACTACTGCATGAAATGCGAAGATGTGGCTCTGCCCGCCGAAGTCATCTGCGACGCCGACACTCAGAAACTCATCAACACCATCATGGTTGTCCCCAACGGCATTATCCGCATGAGCAACAGCATCAAAGATCTCGTTGAGACCTCTTTGAATATCGCCATCGTTAAGACCGACGGTCAGAAATTCACTATCCACGCTCTGCTGCGCAGCTCCGTAGATTCCGCCAAGGAAGCCCTCGGCGAACGTCTTGTATGCCTTGCCGAACTGGCTGGCGGCAAATGCGAACTCAGCGGCGCCTATCCCGGATGGAAACCCAACATGGATTCGCCCATCCTCACCACCATGCAGAAAGTGTACAAAAACCTCTTCGGCAACGAGCCCAAGATTATGGCCATCCACGCCGGTCTGGAATGCGGACTCTTCGGCGGAATGTATCCCAACTGGGATATGATCTCCTTCGGCCCGACCATCGCACACCCCCACTCACCCGACGAAGGTGTGGAGATAGCAAGTGTGGAGAAATTCTGGAACTTCCTTGTGGAAACCCTCAAGAACATCCCCGTGAAATAATTGTAACATTCACATTACCAAAGACAACGGCACTTCAGTGCCGTTGTCTTTTTAATAAAATACCTTGCAACCCCGTAGGGGTTGCCTCTCAATAACCCCACACTACTGTGTGGGGAACCAAAACAAAAATCATGAAAATCAAAGCCCTAATACCTATAATCCTGACAATGATAACCCTGAGTTGCTCGAAAAAAGAAAAAGTGGACCTCATCGTCCACAACGCAACGGTTTATACCGTAAATGAAGATTTCGCCACTGCCGAGGCTTTCGCCGTCAAGGATGGCCGTTTTGTGGCCGTAGGAACCAACGCCGACATCCTCGGCAAATACTCCGCCGACAGCACCCTCGACATGCAGGGCAAGTTCGTGTATCCGGGCTTTATCGACGGACACAGCCATTTCTGCTCCCTTGGCGAGAATATTGTTCGCTACGCCGACTTGGTGGGCTGCCGTTCGTTCGACGAAGTGCTGGAGCGTCTGCAAGCACATGCCGAACGCTACCCCTCCGACTGGCTCCTTGGCCGCGGCTGGGACCAGAACCTGTGGTCCGACAAGGCTTTCCCCAACAACAGCCGTCTTGAGCAGCTGTTCCCCGGCAAAAATATATGCCTCACCCGTATCGACGGCCATGCCGGACTGGTGAGCAACAGCGTCCTTGCCATGCTTGGTTTCGACAAAACCACCCGCATCAACGGCGGACTGATAGAACTCGGCAGCGACGGCAAACCCACCGGCATTCTCCTCGACAACGCCTACGACCGTGCCAAAGCCATCATCCCCAAGCTAAGCCACAGCGAGAAAAGCCAAGCCATGCTCGCCGCACAGAAAGCCTGTTTCGAGGCCGGACTCTCGGGAGTGTCCGACGCCGGCGCCAGCATCGAAAACATCAACCTCATGGATAGCCTGCAAACCGCCGGAGTGCTCAGGATTAAAATCAGTGCCATGCTCAACGACGACTCCGCCACCCTCGACTATTTCCTACCAAAGGGGATAATAGTTAAAGAGCGTCTCTCGGTGCGAGGCGTTAAACTCTACGCCGACGGAGCCCTCGGCTCGCGCGGTGCCAACCTTATCGAGCCTTACAGCGACGACCCCGCCAACCGCGGACTGATGATAAACACCCTTGAGTATCTCGAAAATGTCTGCCGTCGCGCCTACGAAGCCGGCTATCAGGTGGGGACCCACGCCATCGGCGACGCAGGAGTGCGTAACGTGCTGAAAGTGTATGCCAAATTCCTGAAAGGCCATAACGACCTCCGCTGGCGCATAGAGCACTCGCAGGTGGTGGACAGCAACGACATAGCCCTCTACGGCCAGTATTCTGTGATACCCTCCATACAAAGCACCCACGCCACTAGCGACATGGGCTGGGCCGCCGACCGACTTGGGCCGTTCCGTGTGCGTTACGCCTACGCCCAGCAGATGCTTCTGCAGCAGAACGGATGGCTGGTGAACGGCACCGACTTCCCCATCGAGAGCATCAAACCCCTCTACACCTTCTTTGCTGCCGTGGCGCGCAAGGACCTCAATGGCAATCCCAAAGAGGGATTCCAGATGGAAAACGCCCTCACCCGCGAGCAGGCACTGCGTTCCATAACCATCTGGGCGGCAAAGGGTTATTTCGAAGAAAAGAATAAAGGCAGCATCGAGGCCGGCAAGGAAGCCGATTTTGTGGTGCTCGACAGCGACATTATGACCATCCCCGAAATGCAGATACCGCAAACCGCAGTGCTACAGCTGTTTGTATCTGGCGAGAGGGTTTTTGAAAAATAAGTTCCAATCACTAATCACCAACCACAGTTCACTGATTACAGTTCACTAAAAGGTGAGCGAAACGTTTTAAAACGATTTTCGGCTAATCGGAAATTTATTTCTGGGAAATTTCAATCTTCGTAAGTCCGCCTTTTTTGCCCACCACAAAGAGTTTCGGCTGTTCGCCGTTGTGCACGAAGGTGTCCATATACAGCGGCTGGCCGATGGCGAAGGCGGCAGCGTGGAAGGTGTCGCCCTCTTTCACCTTGGAGTTCTCCGATTTCAGCACGCGGAACAGGCCGTAGCCGAGATGTTCGAGTTGCAGAGTGCGGTTGGGGTTCCACGCTATCGTAAGACGGTCGCAGGGCGTTAGGTTCACCGCCTGCACCGACGCCGTGGTGATGTCGCACGAAGTCTGCTCCGCCTCCCTGCCGCAGTAGTCGGCTACGAAAGTATGCCAGTCGGGGTAGCCCACAAAACGGCACAGCACGTCGAGGGTGGCCTCCCTGATGGTGGGATAGCCGCTGATGTCGCCCCAAAGCCGGCGCAGTGTGTTCACTCCAAGCGTCTCGTTGTTGCGGCGACGCATCTCGTCGTACAGAAGCTGGAAATCCCTGAAAGAGTCCATCCGAAGCATAGAACGCTCTTCTACAAGGCGTTTCAGCATTTCCACTTGCGGTGAGTTGGTGTCCATAGAGCAGTAATTTTCGTTGTGCAAAGATACGAATTTTTTCCTGCCCTAATTATGCCCTTTTGCATCTTGGTGAAAAACAGATAATTCTGAAAGCGATTTGTATCAGGTGAAACCGATGATTATGTTTGAGTAAATATCACTTTCAAATGGTTGTCATTCAGTAAAATATGTTTTCCTTGCAGTCTCGGAGAGAGTGACTCTCAGTAACCCCACACGGCAGTGTTGGGGAAAATGTCTCCCCCCCCAAACCGGCGTGCCGAAGGCACGCCGCAATTATACTTTTTTGTTTCAGTGAAAAAATACAACGACAAAACCGAATATCTCCGTTCCAGAATCCAACAATATCCAATATTACACGCGATTTCTGCAATACCATACTATTATTTTTCGCAGAATAATAAATAATTCAAAATATTTTATTATCTTTGCAATTATTATTCGGATAATAATTATAGTTTCAATAAAGCAATAATGCAATGTCAATCAACGATTTAGATAATCCGTTTATTGTATCAAAACACATTCCAGACGAGCTGTTTTGCGACAGAAAAGATGAAACAGCGACTCTGATAAAGCAAATTACCAACGGCAAAGACGTGGTTTTGGTATCTCCGCGAAGGATGGGAAAAACGGGGCTAATTCATCATCTTTTCCGCCATCCGGTAATTTCCGACAATTATTATACCTTTTTCGTCGACATCTACGCCGCCACATCGCTGAGGGAGATGTGCCACTCGCTTGGCAAAACGGTTTTCGAGAGTCTCAAATCGCGCAAAGCAAAGGTGCGTGACGCCTTTTTCCAGACGATAAAAACGCTGCGCGCCGGTTTCAAAATCGATTCAGTAACGGGCGAACCCACTTTCGAACTGAGCATCGGAGCCATCTCCGAACCGGAGACCACTTTGGAGGAGATTGTGCGTTTCCTCGAACAAGCCGACAAAAGGTGCATTGTGGCCATCGACGAATTCCAACAGATAGCCGATTTTCAGGAAAAACGTCCCGAGGCCGTGCTGAGAGGCATTATTCAGCAATGCGCCAACACATCGTTTATCTTCAGCGGAAGCAAACAGCACTCCATAGCGCAGATGTTCCAGTCGAAATCGCGGCCTTTCTACCAAAGCGCCCAACTGCTGGACCTCAAGCCTTTAAATAGGGACACCTATTCCGATTTCGCAATAAGTCTTTTCAATCGCTACAGCAAAACCCTTGACAGAGAGGTAGTTGAACAGGTTTATGACCGTTTCGACGGCACCACTTGGTATCTGCAATCGATGATGAACGAGCTGTTTGCCATCACCCCCGCCGGCGGTACGTGTCATATCGACAAAATTGACACGGCGCTTGCCAATATTATTGATATTCAAGAAGGTACATACACATCCCAACTTGTTTTGATGCCGCCACGACAAAAACAGCTGCTTCAGGCTATCGCTCACGAGGGATTTGTAAAATCCGCCACCTCGTCGGCATTTGTGAAAAAGCACTCCCTCGACTCGGCAAGCTCGGTGCAGTCGGCACTTAAAGGACTGAACCAGAAAGAGATAATCGCTGCAAACGAAAAAGGGATTTATATTCAAGACTTTTTCTTCGCCCAATGGCTGAAAAACACTTATTGACAATATACTGAACGACTTACGAACATAAATTTCCGCCAAATTCATGGCATTTTTGTTCAAAAATAATATAAAGCATGGACACCGAACAGCCGTCATCCACATCGGGCTACGCCAATCCGCTGGATTTCAATGCTATGAACGTCTTTTCCAACCACACGGAGATGGCGTCGAGAGGCTATTGCCATCTTTTAAAGGCGCAACGCTACGGGCGATGGTTCGCACTGAAAGCTCTGCAACCGCAATATGCTGAAAATCCGCAATATGCGGCGATGCTCGAAAAGGAGTTCCAATGTGCCATAATGCTGAACCACCCCAACATTGCCGCCACCTACGGCATTGAAACCGACGCCGTTGCGGGACGCTGCATAGTGATGGAATACGTGGAAGGCCGCACCCTTGCCGAGTTCCTGAAGGAGAACCCGTCCGCAGCCCGTCTTCGCAAGGTGGCCATGCAGCTGCTCGACGCGATGCAGTACTACCACGCCCTACAGATTGTCCACCGCGACCTCAAGCCCTCCAACATACTTGTAACCCGCAACGGCGACAACGTGAAACTTATCGACTTCGGTCTTGCCGACACCGACGACTACGCCATACTCAAAGGTCCTGCCTACACCCGTGGCTACGCCGCCCCCGAGCAGACCGTCCCCGACGGCGTTATCGACTGTCGCACCGACATCTACGCTTTCGGGCTTGTGCTCCGACAGCTGTTCCCCCGCCGCTACGCCGGCATCGTGCGCCGCTGCACACAGAACGCCCCCGCCCGACGCTATCCCGACGCGCTGTCGGTACAAAAGGCCATTGTCCGTGCCGACCGGCTGCGTGTGATTTTGCCTGTCGTATTGGCCATTGCCACAATAATCATCTTCTTGCTCCTTCTCCCCAAAAACGGCACGGACACACCTCTACCCAAACAAAGTCCTGAGCCACAAACCACTGTCGCACAAAACATTGACTCCGCTTTGCAAAGCACGTCTGAGCCAAAAGTACAACCTCCCGCCAAACCCGCTGTCCAAGGTCTTTCCGAGGACGAGGCGGTGCGACTTACCAACCGCATCTGCGACAGCATGTACAACGCCTTCTGCAGCGAGTTGAAAAAGAGCAAATACTGCTGCACCGGCCTGGCCGGACTTTTGGTATCCCGATACGAATTGCGCACGCAAATACAATTATATCAGTTATTGGCACGTATGCCCCAGCTGCGCAACTGCGACGTTAACACCCGCAACAACACATGGAGACGGCTTTTCGGAATCTCCCATTCGAACACTAATAAGATGACGGCCATTGTCGAAAGCCTACACCTGCCCTACTGCGACGGCGCCAGTATAGACGAAATGAAAACGATGTCCGCCGAAACGCAGAAAGACTTCGACTTATCCATACATTACAACGAACTCTTTATCAGTGGGAAACTGTGGGAGTAGTTGAGAGTTAAGAATTAAAAATTAAGAGTTAGTTTATAGTTAAACTGTAATAGTTCATAACGTTATTGTTG
>DBXF01000077.1:0-9669 GCA_002309295.1 Bacteroidales bacterium UBA1219
CGGAACACCACCACGGTGTCGTCGAAAGGCATGTCCTCGGTAACGAACGGCAACGCAAGGCAGTGTAAACGGAATTGTTCTATATCCATAATCGATTATTTTTAACACGAATTACCTATTTTATATAAACACGAATTGCCATATAATTATCCATTAATTTTTCAAGCATTTTTATACAAACATGAATTACCATGTAATTATCCATTAATTTTTGAACTACAGCAATTTATGATTAATTTTTGGCAATTACATGTAAAAAATCTTTTTCGTGTTTTTAGATGTTTCTATTGCTCGGGGTAATGGTACTGGCCTTTGCCGCGGGTCTTTTTGCCGAACTGCACGGCGTTTTTCGGGCAATAGTGGTAGCAGGCGTCGCAGTTGGTGCAGTTGCCGTTCCAACGCGGACGGCCGTTTTCCATAGTTATGTTGTGCAAAGGACACACGCTGGCGCATTTGCCACACGAGATGCAGTCGTCGGTGCTGAAGAAAGGTTTGTCAGTCACCCAGCGGTAGAAACCCTTGCCTATGACGTTGGTCTTGAACCGCGGGAAAAGTCCTTTCAGCAGACCTTCGCCCCCACTGCGACTGGCGATGGCTGCGGCCACCTCGGGCAGATGTTTACGGGCACGTGCCAGCTTACGTTGCTCCACACGTTTGGAGTCCACCGTCATGCCCGCCATATTCACGTAGATGTTGGGCATCACGAAACAGAACGAGGCGTCGAGATCGAGTCCGGCTTTCTGCAGGTCGGAGCGGAACACCCGCTCCGCCATTCCGGCGTTGTCGCCGCAGGTAACGGCCACCCACACGTATGTAGCATTGCCGCCGATACGCAGCCGGCTCACGAAATCGGACACCAGATGTGGCGGTCGCCACGAGTAGATGGGAAAGACGAATCCCACGCTCTCCCCTTCCGCCACCGCATATTCGTAGCTGCCCGAGCGTTCGGCGTCGGGGATGAACACAAGACTTTCGCCCAGAGCGTCGGCCAATCCCTTGGCCACAAAACGGCTGTTGCCGCATCCCGAAAAATAGAATATCATATTGTATGTATTTTTTTTTGCAAAGATAAGATTTTTTTTATTGGTGTCCGATTAAAAGTTCAATAGACTTTATAACTCTCAGTAAAGCAATATATTGAGCAAATTGGCGAGGACGAGGAGTTATGGTTTTAAGTGTTTATCTTCTGTTTCTTTTGTCTTGAAACAAAAGAAAAGAAGCAAAAGAAAAATTCAAGGCTGTGAAAAAAAAACTAAAAAACGTCTGCGTTCCGCTAAAGTCGTCAAACTCGCACTTTTGTCGTAGTTCTCGGCATAAATCAAATTTCACTCCTAAATTCGTTTTTCAAACGTTTGTCGTTTCTATGCTCAAACACTGACGCCTTTTTAACGCTGCTCTCCGACGTTTTTCTTAACGCTTTTTTTTCAATGCCTTCGGGCTACCGCACTTGGGGTTAGATTCGACTTTTCTAAACCTAACGATTTTCGCAGAAAATCGAATGCGCGGTGGGCCGAACAGTTACCCGGGAAGCGTGGGCAAATGCGCGCTGGATAGGGATTAACTGTTCTTGAACTTTTTTCTTTCTTTTTTCTTTCAAGAGAAAAAAGAAATACAAAGGGGAAACACAATCGTGAACCGAGACCGTTTCTTACATAACAGCGATATATATTCTTCTCTACCTATCCGTCAAATACTTAAAACTGTCGATATTGGTGATTCCCATTTCTGTCAAGGCGGCGATGGTTTTGGCGGTGTCGGCTTCGGTGTTGTAGCCCTCTATCAGCGGCACACGCACCATAATGCGTCGCGGGCCGACGGCGGAAAGCAAAAACCGCAGGTTGTCCCACGCACGACCGCTCTCTTGCCCGGTGTAGGCACGGTATATATCCAAGTTACTCTCTTTTATATCCACAATAAAGTCGCCTACCACAGGGACCACGGCTTTTACGGCCTCCTGCGGAACGTTGAGCGAACTCTCCACGGTGATGTTCCAGCTTTTGCCGCACAGTTCCTTGAACTCGACAATGAAATCGCTGTGCAGCAAGGGCTCGCCACCGCCGAAACACACACCTCCGCCAGTGGCTATGAAATAAAGGTTGTCGATGCTCAGATATTTGAACAGCTGATCGGGGGTGTAGGCGGGCAGCCCCTCGGCCGACTCGAGGCAACGGCGGTTGAGACAATACTTGCAACGGAGCGGACAGCCGTGGAAAGCTGCGAGGGTTGTCACTCCCCTGCCGTCAGCGCCCAGCCGGTGACGGTCGATGCCGATAAAAGGAACTGAATCCATACGAGTTGAAAGTTTATAGTTGAAAGTTGAAATTTTTTCTATATTTTTGACTTTTGACCTTTGACTTTTGACTTAATCGGTGGCTGAGCCTGCCGAAGCGCCGCCCTGTTCCGAAATTATTTTGCTATCACTTTTACGCCATCATATTCAATAGTTTGTGTTGATCCATAAGGATTTTTATCAATAAGTGGATACTTTCGTCCTGTAACAACAACTCCAGGGGTTATTATTCTTGTTGGATCATATTCTATAAAAACATCATCAATTTCCACAACCGACTTCACATCTTCAATTTTCAGCTGTTTCAAAACGTCTTTATAACCCAAAGACATCGTTTTAAGTTCATATTCTCCAGGGTTGAGAAACATACTGTATCTTCCTTCCATATTTGTGGCAGCACCACCAATCATCTTACCATCTTTATTCACTGTCACATTAACAAACGGCTCCGGCTCTTTAGTTTTGGAGTTCTTAACCACTCCGGTAACGTGCACTTTGCCAACTGTGTCGGGAATCTCGGTGGCAAGGGGCTTGAGCGGGATGGTGTCGGCAACGTTCTGCGCCTTCACTCCCGTGCTAACGGCAAGTCCCAGCGCCACGCCAGCCACCACGGCAGCCTTCCCCATACGCAAGCGGCGCGAGAGGGCGTCCTCGAGATAGCGCACCTCGGCATCGCAACGGGGACAGGTGCCGCAGCACTCGCCACGGTAGGTGCATTCCTCGGTCTCCAAAGGGATACCGTTCTCCTCGGCAATCCGCCGACGCAACGCCTTCAGCTCATTGCATATATGACGACCAGTTTCCATAATTGAAAGTTGAAAATTGAAATGTTTAATTGTTTAGTTGTTTGATTTTCATTATTTTGCTATCACTTTTACTCCGTCGTATTCGATATGACCTTTTGGCCCGTTTGGGTCTTTGTCAATCAATATTGGTCTCTTGGGTTCAGCATCTCCTTTTATTACAACAGGAAGCAACCCCATAACAGCTTCTTCCAAATAGATCTCATCAACTAAAACACCGCCTTCATCGCCCTCGCCAATAGTTCTCAAAAACTCCATCTCTCTAAAACCGATACCTGAGATTCTAAACTTATATTCACCTTTTGGAATATATAGAACATACTTTCCTTCAAAATTCGTGGCAGCGCCACCAATCATCTCACCATCTTTATTTACTGTCACATTTACAAACGGCTCAGGTTGTTTGGTTTTGGAATTCAGAACCACTCCTGTAACACGCACTTTGCCAACGGTGTCGGGGATTTCGGTGGCAAGGGGTTTTAGGGGGATGGTGCCGGTAACGTTCTGCGCCTTAACTCCCGTGCTAACGGCAAGTCCCAGCGCCACGCCCGCAACCATGGCGGCCTTGCCCATACGCAGACGGCGCGACAGAGCGTCCTCGAGATACCGCACCTCGGCATCGCAACGGGGACAGGTGCCGCAGCACTCGCCACGGTAGGTGCATTCCTCGGTCTCCAAAGGGATACCGTTCTCCTCGGCAATGCGGCGGCGCAATGCCTTGAGTTCGTTGCAAATATCCTTACCCTTATTCATAACAGTTGAAAGTTTATAGTTGAAAGTTGATATTTTTTCTATATTTTTGACTTTTGACCTTTGACTTAATCGGTGGCTGAACTTGCCGAAGCCACTGACTACTATCTTACTATCACCTTAACGCCATCATATCTAATTGTTTGTTTCGCTCCATAGGGGTCTTTGTCGAAAAGATGGTTGCGTGGTTTTCCTACTATAATAACAGGGACATTCTCCCCCGCATTATCTTCCAAATAAATTTCACCCAATTCCAGATTGTCTTTATTCTTCTTGTCGATATTTATCGAAATTTTGGTCCTTCTAAAACCAACTGCACTTACTAAAACCTCGTACTCTCCGAATCCCTTGCTGGGTGCCAAAATTGTGAATTTTCCTTCCATATTCGTGGCAGCGCCACCAATCATCTCACCATCTTTATTTACTGTCACATTTACAAACGGCTCAGGCTCTTTGGTTTTGGAGTTAAGAACCACTCCTGTAACACGCACTTTGCCAACGGTGTCGGGGATTTCGGTGGCAAGGGGCTTGAGGGGGGTGGTGTCGGCAACGTTCTGCGCCTTCACTCCCGTGCTAACGGCAAGTCCCAGCGCCACGCCCGCCACCACGGCGGCCTTGCCCATACGCAGGTGGCGCGAGAGAGCGTCCTCGAGATACCGCACCTCGGCATCGCAACGGGGGCAGGTGCCACAGCACTCGCCACGGTAGGTGCATTCCTCGGTCTCCAAAGGGATACCGTTCTCATCGGCTATCCGCCGACGCAACGCCTTCAGCTCATTGCATATATGACGACCGTTTTCCATAGTTTGCAGTTTTTTTACTTGTTTTTGATTTTGCAAAGATACGATTTTTTAGTGATTTGTGAATAGTGAATAGTGATTAGTTTTTTTTGACAAGATGTTTAGAAGCTTCACCTTTCATCATAAAATACAAATTATCAAGCAGTTCCATACTAAAATCTCCTAGCCGCAAGCGGCTGAATTTATTCTCCTAGCCCTTCGGGCTGAAATCAAGGGAATCTAATAAAAATAATTTCGCCTTCGGCGAAAACAAATTTACAAGATTTACTTAATTTCGTGAGCCGTAGGCGAACAGGAGAAAAAAAGAGATTTATTGACACCTTAACACTTTCACATTACTATTCACCAATCACTAATCACTTGCATATATTTAAAAAATTTCGTATATTTGCAGATTGGCATTTGGGTTGCGGCAACGCGAAAAACCTTTTGCCGACAATGATATACACGAATAAAACCATCGCATTATGCAAGAAAAAATAAAATTAGCCATAACCCACGGCGACATCAACGGTGTGGGATACGAAGTAATACTGAAGACCTTTGCCGACAGCCGTATGCTGGAGCAGTGCACCCCGGTGCTCTACGGCTCGTCGAAAGTGGCCACCTATCACAAAAACCTGCTGGCGCAGAACGACCTCACTTTCGTCAACGCCCGCGATGCCAAAAACCTGCAGCACAACAAGTTCAACATTATCAACATCACCAGCGAGGAGATAAAAATCGACGTCGGCAAGTCCACCGAAGTGGCCGGACAGCTGTCGTCGCTAGCACTCGAACGCGCCTGCGAGGACCTGATGAACGGCGATGTCGACGTGCTCGTCACTGCTCCCATCAACAAAAAGAACATCCAGTCGAAAGACTTTGATTTTCCGGGACATACGGAATACCTTTCGCAGAAATTCGGCACCAAGAGCCTTATGATGATGGTGTGCGACCGCATACGTATCGGCATCGTTACCAACCACCTGCCGCTGCGCGAGGTGCCCAATGCCATCACCAAAGAGCTGCTGCTCGAGAAGATAGGCATTATGAACGCCTCGCTGAAACGCGACTTCGGCATCACCCGTCCCAAAATTGCCGTGCTTGCCCTCAACCCCCATGCCGGCGACAACGGCGTTATCGGCGACGACGACCAGCGTGTGGTGGCTCCCGCCATTCAAGAGGCCATCGAGAAAAACATGCTCGTTTACGGCCCCTACCCTTCCGACGGTTTCTTCGGCTCGTCGGAGTTCAAGGATTTCGACGGCGTTCTGGCACTCTACCACGACCAAGGTCTGATTCCTTTCAAACTGATGTCGTTCACCGAAGGTGTCAATTTCACCGCCGGACTGCCTTACATTCGCACCTCGCCCGCCCACGGCACCGCCTACGAGATTGCCGGCAAGGACAAAGCCTCCGAGCAGTCGTTCCGCAGCGCAGTGTACCTGGCCTGCAACATCTTGCGTAACCGCAAGGAATACGACGCCCTCACCGAAAACTCGTTGAAATAACACCTTTTAACCTTATGAAAAACAAGCTGTTACTGCTCGACGGTATGGCAATAACTTACCGTGCCTATTATGCACTGAGCCGCAACCCCCGTATCACCTCCAAAGGTCTCAACACCTCGGCGATAATGGGGTTCACCTCCACCCTTTTCGACCTGATGCAGAGCCTGAAACCCACACACATGGCCGTGGCTTTCGACCTGCCCGCCCCCACTTTCCGCCACGAGCGTTTTGCCGAATACAAAGCCAACCGCGACGCCATGCCGGAGGACATTCAGGTGGCTCTGCCGTATATCCGTCAGATTATCAGCGCGTTCAACATACCCATCGTTACCTGCGAGGGCTACGAGGCCGATGATGTAATAGGAACTCTCGCCCACAAGGGCGAACAGCTTGGTTTCGAAGTACTTATGGCCACCCCTGACAAGGATTTCGGACAGCTGGTTACCGAAAACGTAAAGATTTACAAGTTCGGGCGTATGGGACATAAGGACGAGATTTTGGGTGTGCCCGAAATTCTTGAGAAATTCTCCGTGCAACGCTGCGAGCAAGTGGCTGACATACTGGGACTTTGGGGCGATTCCATCGACAACATCCCCGGCATCCCCGGCATCGGCGAGAAAAAAGCCAAACAGCTTGTAAACGAGTTCGGCAGCGTGGAAAATCTTGTCAAAGAGTACCAGAATATAAAGAACGACAAACTGCGGGAACTCGTCGGGCAGTACGCCGAACAGGCACTGCTTTCCAAGGAGTTGGCCACCATTGCCCTCAACACCCCCATCGATTTCGACGAGGAAGGCATGCGCGTTACCGACCCCGATTTCGACGAGCTGAAACGGCTGATGGACGAGCTGGAGTTCCGCAACCTTGCCAAACGTATCTTCACCCTCTACTCCACCACTTCACCAGAGCTGATAACCAAGCTGCAAGCCGCCCCTACCCAGAAAACAGCAGCACCAGCACAGCCCACCCTTTTCGGCAACAGCGACCAGCTGGACCTCTTCGGCAGCGTGGAAAACACGCCTGTCGTAGCGACACCTACCGTATTGGAATACAACACTTTATCCACAGCAAACGAAGCGGAGGCATTTCTGAAAGATTTGGCCGGCAAAACCGCCACTTTCCACCTAATGCAGCTACACGACACCGTTTTGGGCATAGCTTTCGCCACCGATGGTGCAACCACCACATACATAAACCTTTACAACACCGACTGTCTGTCGGCCGTTAAGTCGTACCTCGAAAACGAGGGCGGCACAAAAATCTGTCTCGACCTGAAACAGGCCAAACGTGCGCTCAACGCCCTCGGCATCAGCCTTCGCGGCGACCTGTTCTGCACCACCATCGCCCATTACCTGCTCCACTCCGACTCGCGTCACACCGCCGACTATATCTTCCGTAGCTATCTTTCGCAAGAACTGTTTGACATCGAGACTTTTACAAAGAAAGTGCAGAAAGACGACCTTCCCACTTTCGTCAAGCAAAATGCCGAGACACTCCGTCAGTACACCTGTCAGGCGGCGGAGATGCTTTTACAGACCTATCCACTTCTGAAAGAGGAACTTACGCAGACCGACAACGAAAAACTTTTCCGCAATGTGGAGCTGCCGCTCGTCGACGTGCTTCTGAGCATGGAGAGCGAGGGCGTGCGTATCGACACCGACTACCTACGACAATATTCCGAGTCGCTGCAGAAAGAGCTTCACAATATTGAAAACCAGATATATGAGCACGCCGGAGGCAGTTTCAACATCAACTCGCCCAAGCAGCTCGGCGAAGTGCTTTTCGAAAAACTAAAGATTGTGGACAAGCCGCCACGCACTGCCACAAAGCAATATTCCACTGCCGAGGACGTGCTGCAGAAACTCGCCGCCAAACACGCCATAGTGCCGCTGATTCTGGACTACCGCTCGCTCACCAAGCTTATAGGCACCTACCTCGACTCGTTCCCCAAACTGATTTCGCCCACCGACGGCCGTCTGCATACCATTTTCAATCAGACAGTTACAGCCACCGGACGACTCAGCTCCAGCAACCCCAACCTGCAGAACATACCCATCCGCACCGAGCGAGGACGCGAGATCCGCAAAGCCTTCATTCCCCGCAACGACGACTACACGCTGCTTGCCGCCGACTACTCGCAGATAGAGCTTCGCATCATAGCCTCGCTATCCGGCGACGAACACCTGAAAAACGCCTTTATCCAAAACCTTGACATCCACGCAGCTACGGCAGCCAAGATTTACAAACTGCCCATCGAGGAAGTCTCCAAGGACCTCCGTCGCAACGCCAAATCGGTGAACTTCGGCATCATATACGGCATCTCCGCCTTCGGTCTGGCCGAACAGCTCGGCATCCCGCGCAAAGAGGCTCAGGATTTGATAGAAGAGTATTTCGTGCAGTACCCCGACATCAAGAAATATATCGACAGCTGCATCGCCACCGCACGGCAGAACGGCTACGCGCAGACCATGCTCGGCCGTCGCAGGGCCTTGCCCGAGATAAACTCGCGCAACAACAACCTGCGCAGCTTCGCCGAGCGCAACGCCGTAAACATGCCCATTCAAGGCACTTCGGCGGATATGATCAAAATTGCCATGAACAACATCTATGCGGAATTCGGCAAACGCGGACTAAAATCGAAGATGATACTGCAGGTGCACGACGAGCTTGTGTTCGACGTTTACAAACCCGAACTCGACGAAGTTACGACCATCGTCACCGAAAAGATGAAAACCGCCCTGCCCCTCTCCGTCCCCATCGACCTCGGCGTGGAAACCGGCGCCAACTGGCTGGAAGCACACTAATCATTTCGGACATTCAGACATTCAGATGTTCAGATAATCGGAATATCTGAAAATTTGTTAATCTGAAAATCTTCCTCACTGCGCCAAGCGCACAAAAAAAACACCCGCGACTTTGCAGTAGCAGGTGTCAAACAAAAACATTTATAGAACACACAAAATTTACTTGATCAGGAAGTCGAATCTGTCGAGGTTTTTGAGGGCTTTGCCCGTTCCGCGGGCCACGGCGCGTAGTGGGTCTTCGGCCACATGCACTTTCAGTTTGGTACGTTCTGCTATACGGGCGTCGAGTCCGCGAAGCAATGCACCGCCGCCTGCCAAATAAATGCCGGAGTCGTAGATATCGGCGGCCAGTTCGGGAGGCGTGTCGGAAAGAGCCTCAAGAATAGCGCTTTCGATACGGCTTATGGATTTGTCGAGGGCGTTGGCAACCTCTTTGTAAGAAACGAGGTGAGTTTCGGGAATACCTGTGGACACGTGTCTGCCACGAGCTTCGAAATCTTCGGGGACAAGTTCTTCGGGCAGTTCGCTAACAGCGGAACCCACTTTTATCTTAATCTGTTCGGCAGTACGCACACCTATGTGCAGACTGTGGATTTTGCGCATATATTCGATGATGTTCTCGTTGAACTCGTCGCCAGCGATGCGTACCGATTTGTTTCTAACTATACCGCCCAATGAGATAACGGCTATTTCGGCTGTACCGCCTCCGATGTCCACAATCATGTGTCC
>DBXF01000077.1:9714-10284 GCA_002309295.1 Bacteroidales bacterium UBA1219
ATACGTATCTCCTTGGCACCAGCCTGTTCAGCGGCCTCGCGCACAGCACGTTGTTCCACATCGGTGATACCCGAAGGTATGCAGATAACCATTTTAAGGGCGGGCGACAGAATGCTACGAGTAACCTCTGCCATTTTAATAAACTCGCGTATAAGGTGCTGTGCCATGTCGAAATCGGCGATAACGCCACCCTTCAAAGGACGGATGGTGCGGATATGCTCGTTTTCGCGGCCCTCGTAACGGGCGGCTTCGGTGCCGACAGCAATAATCTTATTGTCTTTGTTGGTGTCGATAGCGACAACAGAGGGTTGGTCAATCTCTATCTTGTCGTTGTACATCACAATGGAGTTGGCCGTNNATCTCTTTGTTGAAAATTGAAAATAATCCCATTATATGTTTTTGTTCAAAGTGTTCTTTAAAAAATTCTTTCTTTGTTACGTTGATTAAACCAATAGGTTACAAAAAAAACGATATTTTTTTTATTTTTTTTATAATCCAATCAGTGTTTGAAGTGGCGTTTGCCTGTTATTGCCATGCCCATTCCGTTCTTCTCGCAGTAGTCGATGGAGT
>DBXF01000077.1:10332-16578 GCA_002309295.1 Bacteroidales bacterium UBA1219
TGGGCAATCTCCACGCAGTCGGGGAACGGGAAGAAAGCGTCGGAAGCCATCACTGCGCCGTTGAGGTCGAAGCCGAAGTTGCGGGCTTTCTCGATGGCCTGTTTAAGGGCGTCCACACGCGAAGTCTGGCCCGTGCCGCCTGCCAGCAGCTGACGGCCTTTGGCAAGGATGATGGCATTGGATTTGGTGTGTTTCACCAATATGGTGGCGAAAACCAAGTCCTCGGCAGTCTCTTTGCTGATGGGCGTTGATGTGACGCTCTTTGTCATCTCCTCAACGGTGGGCACCACGGTGTCCTTGTCCTGCACCAGCACTCCGTTCAGCACCGAGCGGAACACCTTGTCGTTGTACTTGGCTGCGTTGCGGAGCAGTATGATGCGGTTTTTCTTGCCTTTCAGTATGGCGAGGGCCTCGTCGGTGTATTCGGGGGCAATGCATACCTCGAAGAAAATCTTGTTCATCTCCTCGGCCACCTCTTTGTCGATGGTTCGGTTGGTGATGAGTATGCCTCCGAAAGCCGACACGGGGTCGCCGGCAAGGGCGTCTTTCCAAGCGTCGAGGACGGTTGGACGTGTGGCTATGCCGCAGGCGTTGTTGTGTTTGAGTATGGCAAAGGTGGTGTCGCTGAAATCGTCGATAAGGTTGACAGCCGCCTCTATGTCCATAATATTATTGTAGGAGATTTCCTTGCCGTTGAGTTTGGTGAAACAGGCGTCGAAATCGCCGAAGAAATAACCTTTCTGGTGGGGGTTCTCGCCGTAGCGCAGGGTGTTGACCTTGCTGCTGTCGTATTTGAAAACGGGCAGGGCGGTCTCTTGGTTGAAGTAGTTGAAAATGGCGGTGTCGTAGTGCGACGACACTCCGAAAGCGTAGGTGGCGAAACGGCGACGGTCGGCGAGAGAGGTGCAACCTTCGTTGTTTTTGTAAACTTCGAGGAACTCGGCGTAATGCTCCATGGCAGGAACTATCAGCACGTCGTTGAAGTTCTTGGCGGCGGCACGTATCAGCGAGATGCCTCCAATGTCTATCTTCTCGATGATGTCCTGCTCGGCGGCTCCCGAAGCCACTGTCTTTTCGAAGGGATATAGGTCGACAATCACGAGGTCGATTTCGGGAATTTCGTACTCTTTCAGCTGTTCGCCGTCGGAGAACATGTCGCGACGACTCAGTATTCCGCCGAACACCTTGGGGTGCAGCGTCTTAACCCTTCCGCCGAGAATCGACGGGTAGCCGGTGAGCGACTCCACCGTTTGAACTTCCACGCCGAGGTTGCGGATAAAATCGTAGGTTCCGCCTGTGGAATAGATTGTCACTCCATTGGCACTCAGTTCTTTAACTATCTCATCAAGGCCATCCTTATGGAAAACCGAAATTAATGCACTGTTTATGTGTTTGTTCATATAGATATGTCTTTAAATGTTTTCGTTGAAAAAAAATCGGGATTTGCTCCCCACAGTACTCCTTGTTCGGGAAATGGCTATCCGACAATGTCTTACATCATACACCCTTTAAAAAAGCACAATTGCAAAGATAGCCATTTTTTACGACTTTTGCAAGCGTTTTCCACACTTTTTTCGCATTTTCTTCATCACTTTAATTATAAACCTATATCGCATTGATTATCAATAGTAAACAAGTATTTATTTATAAAAAAAACGAGGCGTTAGGCTCTTGCTAACGATTTTATTTGTATTTTTGCAACAGAAAAACGAACAAAATGAGGACACGCATAGTAATTCCCCTAATCGCCGCGCTGTTGCTCGGCACCGCCCTCCACGCGCAGGACATCACCGCGCGCAAGCATATCGTGGCGGCCTTTGCAGCCATCAACAAAGGCGACTGCCGCGAGGCGCAACGCAGCTACAACACTTGGAAAAAGCTGAGCGGCGAGACCAACGCCGAAGTCGAGACGATGATTCGCGAGTGCTATGCCCAGAATCCCGAGAAAGACCCAGAATACGAGCCTGTGCCCAACACACATCTTTGGATAACCAAAAAACCTGTGGCAAAGCGTGTTACCTTCCAGCAGGCCATGGAGATGTGTGCCGAACTCGACTACGGCGGTTTCGACGACTGGCGTCTGCCTACCACCAACGAACTTTTCGTCATCTTCGCCGCTGGCAAGAACCACGGACGCGTGTTTGCCGGCATGTCGTTCGACTCTAGCAACCGCATCATACGCGGCAACACCACAGTGAAGGAATACGACGTGATGCGTCCCGACGGCACTACATCGCACCGTAGCACATACTCGAAGGACAACCTGCCGTTCGACTGTTTCTGTGTGAGGGACACCATTCAACCCAACAACGATGACAGCCAAACGGAAAAACAATAGACATTTCTTTTCGTCATTTGAAATAAAAATTGTATCTTTGCAAAACAGTAACTAACATCTTAAACACATATAATAATGAATAAAGTAATAAATACCGACAAGGCTCCCAAAGCCATTGGACCTTACAGCCAAGCAATTTTGGCAGGCAACACACTGTACATCTCCGGCCAGATTCCTATCAATCCCGCCACAGGCCAGATTGTTGAAGGCGGCATCAAAGAACAGACCGAACAGGTGATGCAAAACATCAAAGCTATCCTCGACGAGGCCGGATACACTTTCGCCGACGTGGTGAAAAGCACCTGTCTGCTCAGCACTATGGACAACTTCGGCGCCATGAACGAGGTTTACGGAAAATACTATCCGCAGAACTCGCCCGCCCGCGCCGCCTACGCCGTGCAGAAACTCCCCATGGGCGTGATGGTAGAGATTGAGACCATTGCAGTGAAATAACTGTAGCAGAAGCATCAAAAAAAAACACGAAGGCGGGACGAGGTTGTTTCGCCTTCTTTTTGACTTTCACACAAATACGTTAACACGATGAAAATTTTGATGGTCTGTTTGGGCAACATCTGCCGTTCGCCCCTGGCGGAAGGAATCCTGCGTAAGAAATTGGAGGAGTGCGGCTTGGACCACACCGTGGACTCGGCGGGTTTCGAGAGCTGCAACGTGGGCGACTGTCCCGACTACCGCACTTTGGAAAACGCCAAACGCAACGGACTGGACATCAGCAACCTGCGGGCACGATTGTTCCGCACCGAGGATTTCGACCGTTTCGACAAAATCTACGTCATGGACTACAACAACATGCGTATGGTAAAACGTATGGCCCGTAGTATAGCCGACATGGAAAAGGTGAACTACATCCTCAGCGTTGTGTACCCCAATTCGAGTGCACCGCAGTTTGTAGCCGACCCATATTACATGGACATCGACGCTTTCCAACGGGTGTACGACCAACTCGACGAAGCATGCGAAATCATCTGTAACAAACTGAAAAACAACGAAGAACTATGATAGACGGATTATTTTCCACCATCACCCATTGCATACTGCACAAGGTGAACGCCAAACCCGCCACCGACGACGACAACGCCCCCGCAACTCCCGACGACCACCAGGGTTATGTACTGTCGGACAGCGAGATAACGATAGACAAAGAGCATCACGACATTATGCGCGATTTCTTCCTCAACGCTTTCAAAGCTAAAGAATACTACAACCTCACATCGGAAACGGGCACTCTGTCGGAAAACGTGATATACAGCTGTGTATCAGATATTTTCGATATGAAAGACAGTTTTCCTTTCAAGTCGAAGGAGATAGTGCGGCACATGTACGAACAGAGCGACGACCGCATGCAGATTGGCTACGTGTTTGTGGTTCTGTTCAACGACCTCGCCATCGACGGACACAAGACCGACGCCGTGGGCATTTTCAAAATGGAGACACGCAGCCGTTTCATGAAAATCAATTTCGACGACAACGACGGCTTCGGCATCGACTACGACGAAGGCATCGACCTCAACAAAGTGGAACGCGGATGCCTGATTTTCAACACCGAACGCGACAAGGGGTATATTGTAGCTATGAGCGAAAACCTCGGCCGCTACTCGCGCTACTGGATTGACGGTGTACTCAACGCCGCCCAGCGCAAAGACGAGTATTACCAAACCCAGAACACGATATCGCTGTGCAAGGACTTTGTAACCAAGCAATTGCCGAAGGAATACGAAGTTTCGAAAGCCGACCAAGCCGTGCTGCTCAACAAAACCAAGGATTATTTCGAGGCCAACACAGCCTTCGATTTGGGAAGTTTCACTGAGGAGGTGCTACCCGACAAGCAGGTGGCCGACGATTTCCGACAGTTCACCGCCCAGCACAGCGACGAACTCGACCTAAAAATCAACGACGGATTCCAGATTTCGGAAGGCGCCGTGAAGAAACAGTCGCGCATGTTCCGCAGCGTGATAAAGCTCGACAAAAACTTCCATGTTTATGTGCACGGCAACAGCAAATTTATCGAAAAAGGCTTCGACGACGAGGCAAAATTGCAGTACTACCGCCTGTTTTTCAAAGAAGAGGAGTAAAAGCAAGCATCTGATTGACAAAACATTGCACGAACAAAATAATTTTTTGCCAAAAAACGTTGGCAGTGTGGAAAATTTTTAGTACTTTTGCACTCGCAAAAACGGCGGGGTAGCTCAGTTGGTTAGAGCGTCGGATTCATAACCCGGAGGTCACGAGTTCAATTCTCGTCCCCGCTACAAAAAAGGCCTCACAAACGATGTGGGGCTTTTTTGTTACAGTAGCTACACAACTATTTTTTATGAAAGCGGAATGGAGCGGCAAAACCAAGGGGCGGAATTTCGGGCAGAAATTCCTATTTCGTGTGCTTAAAAAACACGACAGCCGTCGCCTCTACCCTTTCCTGCACATCATGGTCCCGTTCTACATCCTTTTCAACCCCAAGGCAGCCAGAGGCTCGTACAGCTTCTACCGCCGCGCGTTGGGCTTCGACAAACTGAAATCGCTGCGGTATATGCGTCGCAACTTCCTCACTTTCGGCAAGGTGATACTCGATAAATTCGCCATCTGGGCGGGCAATTCACGGCAGTTCGACGTAAGTTTCGAAAACGAGGAGCTGTTCACCGAGCTAACCCGCTCCGACAAAGGATTTATCGTAGCCAGCGCGCACATAGGCAATTTCGAGATGGCCGCCACCACAATGCAATACTGCCGCAAACCGATAAACATCATCTTCTGGGGAAACGAGAGCGAAACTATTATAAACCAGCGTCTTGCATCGTTCAATAAAAGTGATTTCCATGTAAATATAATACGTATCGGCAACGACCTTTCGTATATCTTCGACATCAAGAACGCCCTTTCGCGAGGCGAGATTGTGATAACCAACTGCGACCGTTTGGCTTTCGGACAACGGAAGACCACAGTTCGGTTTTTCGACAAAGAGGTGAGTTTCCCCACGGGCATCTTCCACATAGCAGTAACTCTCGGAGTACCAATGCTTTTCATCTCCACACTTAAAGGAATAAAACAACGCTACGACGGCTTTGTAGCACAGCTGAAATACGAGGAATCGGCAAAACACGACGAAAAAACCGCACAACTTGTGCAGCAATACGCCGGACTGGTGGAGGAAAAAGTAAGGAAAGAACCACTGCAATGGTTTAATTTATACGATTTTATGAAAGTTTGAACACCATGAACGACACTATCAAAGAGATAATCAGCAATAGACAGAGCACCCGCAATTTCAGCGACCAAGCCGTTGACACCGAGAAACTTGTGGAAATATGCCAGCTATCGTGCCTTGCACCTTCGTCGTGCAACTCGCAGCCATGGCGACTGCATATTGTGCAACGCCCCAGCCCCAAAGTGCCTAAGATAACCGAGGCCTGCCAGACAGTGGGGTTGAACAAGTTTTTGAACAACGTGGGCAGCTATATCGTTGTGGAACAGACTTTTGGAAACATGAAGTCGAAAAGCGGCGGTTTCTTTGCCGGCAACAACCTCACCCCCATCGACATAGGGATACTGGCGGCCCACATCTGCCTTGCTGCTCAGGCCGAGGGCTTGGGGACATGCATGATTGGCTCGTTCCGTCGCCGTACTATACTGAAAGCCATGGGGTTCGGACCGCACCGCAGGGTAAGGCTGGTCATCGCCGTGGGCTACCCCTCCCCCGACGACAAACTTCGCGACAAAAAACGTAAGGATTTAGGCGAGACGATAAGTGTGGTAAAAGACTGATTTTTCAATAAGAAAATCAACACTTCCAATTAAACCATAAACGGACAACAAAACTCATTTCCCACTTTGTATTCCTTTTTTCTCTTGAAAGAAAAAAGGAACAAAAAAGGGCGTATAGGTCAAATTGCAGGATG
>DBXF01000021.1 GCA_002309295.1 Bacteroidales bacterium UBA1219
ACTGACTACTGAATACTGACAACTGAATACTAAATTTTCAATTTTCAACTTTCATTTTTCAACCTCAACGAGCAGCGTTCCGTTCTCGTAGCCGGTAACTTTTATGGCAGAGCCTTTTTCGGCAAACGACATTGTGGCCACGGCGTCGTAGGCTTCGCCGTCGATTTCCACCTTGCCCGAAGGACGCAGCAGGGTGATGGCCACGCCCGTCTTGCCCACGAGCGACGCCGTTTCGGGCACCGAAACCGTGTAGCCCTCCGAGGCGTTTTGCACCTCGTTCAGGGCCAGTTTCGGACCGAAAGTCCTGCCTTCGAACAGCTTGCGGCTGAGCCACACGGAGATAGGCAATGCCGCCGTCACCGCTATTATCACCACAAACAGCTTGGTGAAGAAATCACGCACGGGAATGCCGGAGAAATCGAATCCGATATTGCCTACAAGGCTGAGGGTGAGGCTGGTAACTATAAGAACGATGCCTCCAATACCCGCAAAACCGAAGCCGGGTATGACGAAAATTTCCAAGATCAGCAGTATCACGCCGATGAAGAACACCACTATCTCCCAGTTGGCCGCCAAGCCTTCGAGGAAGAGCGGTGCGAAGTAGAGTACTGCTGCCGTTGCCGCCACGATAAGGGGCAAGCCGATGCCCGGCGACTGCAGTTCGAAATATAAACCGCCCACTATCAGCATGATAAGTAGTCCGCTCACCACGGGGTTGACGAGGAATCCCACCACTTTTTCGATAAACGAGTAGCGTTGCTCAACGATGGTGTATTCTTCGATGTCGGCCTGTTCCAAAACTTCCTTCAGATTTTCGGCCTGAGCCTCGCAGTAGCCGTTGCGGATGGCCTCTTCGGTGGTGAAAGTCAGCACTTTGCCTTGGTCGGAGATGCCCGGCACTTCGATGTCGGGGTCCACCATAGCCTCGGCTATGTCGGGACGGCGGTGGCGGGCTTCGGCGGTGGCGCGCATAAGCGAGCGCATGTAGCTCTGGTATTTGTCGGGTTGCACTTCGCCGTTTTGGTCAACCACGGTGGCGGCTCCGATGCTCGAGCCCGAGTGCATGTAGATACTGTCGCAAGCTATTGATATCAAGGCACCTGCCGAGGCGGCGTTGTTGTCGATATAGGCAAAGACCGGCAGTTTCGACTGCAGCAGCATGGTGCGAATCTTGTCCGCCGACTCCAGTTCGCCGCCGAAGGTGTTGAGCTGCATCACCACCACATCGCATTGTTTCTCGGCAGCTTCGGCCAAAGCTTTCTCCACCCGCATCACGGCAGGTTTGGCAATCTCCTCCTCAACTTTGAAATGATAAACTTTCTTGCTCTGTGCCGAAACAGCGGCGATGCCGATGAAAAATGTCAGTGCCAACGCAATGACTTTTATGGTGTTGTTCTTCATAATCGTTTTATTGTTAATAAGTTGTGACGATAAGTCGAATTGTAATTATAGCACAAATATACATATTTTTTTGAAGACAGATAGAACGAATTGGCGATGTGATAACAATTCGTGTTCGTTATCAAGAAAAAAATCAGTACCTTTGCAGAGAAAACGACAATCGCTGTTGGTTGTGTAAGCAATTGACAATGCGGTTATTAAATTGAATTTTGATAACAGAGGATGAACAGGAATATACTGCGTCTGGCGTTGCCTAACATCATCACCAATATCACGGTGCCGCTTTTGGGCATTGTGGATATGGCCATTGTGGGGCATCTTAGCAGCACGCATATAGGTGCCATCACCATCGGCACGTCCATTTTCAACCTCATTTACTGGAATTTCGGTTTTCTGCGGATGGGCACAAGCGGTTTTACGGCTCAGGCCTACGGTGCGCGCAATTTCGCCGAGGCGGTAAGGATTTTCGTTCGCGCTTTTGCCATAGCTCTGCTTATAGCCTTGTTGTTGATTGTCTTTCAGCGACCTTTGGGACGTTTTGCCTGTTGGATTCTCAACAGTAGCGGCGACATCATGCGACTGGCCCTGATTTACTTCTCCGTAAGGATTTGGGCCGCTCCCGCCACCCTCGGCCTTTACGCCATAAAAGGCTGGTTTATAGGCATGCAGAACTCCAAAGCCCCCATGTGGATTGCCATTTTCATCAACGTGGTGAACATTCTGTGCAGTCTGGTTTTTGTGCTGGTGTTCGGTTGGGATATCAAAGGGGTGGCGCTGGGCACGGTGCTGGCGCAGTATTCGGGCGTGGTGCTGGGTTTTGTGATTGGTGTGAAGAAATATGGACAGCTGTTCCGTGAACATCTGGACATTCGCAATAGTCTGCACCTCAGGCAGATGGCGCAGTTTTTCAAAGTCAATGGCGATATTTTCCTGCGTACCGTGTGCCTGTGCGCGGTGTTCACTTTCATCACTTCGGCTTCGGCCAAGATAAGCGACGAGATTTTGGAGATAGACGCACTGCTGCTGCAGTTTTTCACGCTTTTCTCGTACATTATGGACGGCTTTGCCTACGCCGGCGAGGCGTTGGTGGGACGCTATATCGGCGAACGCAACAAGCCTCTGCTGCAAAAGGCGGTGCGCTACCTGCTGCTGTGGGGATTGGGGCTTACCGTGCTGTTTACCGGACTTTATGCCGCTTTTGGCGACCTGTTCCTGCGAATCTTCACAAGCGAGGCCAAACTGATTGCCGGAGTTCAGGATTACCTGTTCTGGATTTTGCTTGTGCCCGTGTGCGGTTTCGCCGCCTTTCTGTTCGATGGTATTTTCGTTGGTGCAACGGCCTCACGCACAATGCGTAACGCCATGTTCGTTGCCACACTCGCTTTCTTCGGGGTGTATTACGGTCTGCCGAAAGTGATTTACGTCGCTCCCGATGATATTGCGTTGAGAAACAACGTGTTGTGGATAGCCTTTATGGTCTATCTCGTGCTCAGGGGCGTACTGCAAGGGGTGTTTGTAAGGAAATCGGTTTATGGAAAGGTTAGTTCGGAACTCGGAGAGCGGAGTTCGGAACTTGTTGAAAATTAATAATTAACAATTAACAATTAACAATGAACAATTGACAATGAAATTAGTTTATGATTAAAAATTTACTATTTATAGTTAATACTATGCTTTCGCCGAAGGCGAAAATGAATTTACAAGATTAAAAAGATTTGTTCACAATACTAAATTGATTTCAGCAGAGTTCACGATTGCTGCGCAATTCGCGAAGCGAAGCTGAGCAGGAGAAAAGAAAAAAAGATATACAGAAACAAATTGCAGTTTGTAGTTTTGAGTTTGCAGTTAAAAAATTAAACAAATAAACAATTAAACAAATCACAGTTCACAGATCACTATAATATCATGAAACACAAAAGAAAGACTTTTAGCGAGTTATCGCCGTTTACATACAAAATTTCACGTGAAAAGGAGATTCATAAACGCCATTTTATCGACCTGTTGCATAGGGTGAAGTTTGCAAAGACAATACAAACTGACAAGCTCCCTGTGCGGGTATGCGACCATAACTCGTTGATACGTCGCAGGTTGGGCAATGTGGATATGCAGTTGCAGGAGAACAAGGCAGTGAACTTGCGTCTGGCCTCGGCACATATCAACGGCGTGCTGATAAAGCCCGGCGAGACTTTCTCGCTTTGGACTTTGGTTGGACGCACCACCGCCCGCCGTGGTTACAAGGAGGGGCTCACCATATCGCGAAGCAAGACGGGCAGCGGCATCGGCGGAGGCTTGTGCCAGCTCTCGAACCTCATCCACTGGATGGTGCTCCACACCGACCTAACCATCACCGAACACCACCACCACGACCGTGTGGACCTGTTCCCCGACTTCAACCGGCAGATACCTTTCGGAACGGGTACCAGCGTGTCGTACAACTATATCGACTACCGTTTCAAGAACAATACCGACAACACCTACCAACTTTTTGTATATACCGACGACGAGTATCTGCGTGGCGAGATACGTGCCTTGGAGCCTCTGCCGCATTCGTACCATATCCACGCCGAAGGCGAGTACTTCGCCCGCGAGGACGACGGCAACATCTACCGCAACGGCACCGTTATCCGCGACACTATCGACAAACAGACGGGAAACATCATCGAACAGCAGACCATACGTGTGAACCACGCCAAAGTGATGTACGACATGAAGTTGGAAGGGGAGGGGTGTTGAGGAGGAAAAGAGTTATTTTGTAATTGAAATATAGCGACGTTGAAGGGCGGTGAGCACACTTTCGGAGGCAATAGGGTTCAATCCGCGGAAAGTGGTATGCTTTTTGAGTTCATCCAATGGCATTGTTAGTAAAAGCTTTGCAATGCATTCGTCTGCAAATGAGTTGCTTACTACATTCACTCCAGAGAAATCCAAAACCACAAGGTCGTTTTGCTCTATCAGTGGTACAAGCAGTTCTCTTGCACGTTGTCCCAATTGACGTGTCCCGAGATCTTCTCCAAATTGTAAAAAACTGAATGTTACCATAATTCTTCTATTCCGCTATCGTTTAAAAATGATTCATTATATTGATTGGCAATGTCTGTGCGTCTCGAAACAACTTCAGCAGGATCGATTTCCTTATCAGTGCGCAAGCGAACATAGACTATGGTCCCTTGCCAGAAATCGCTTTTTTCAACAGACATTATACCATTTTGCACTCTTAATGTGTGATTGCCCGAACGTACAATGAATAATAGACCTGCATTCTGGACGAGTAATGATGTGGAATAAAGGCCAAACCCCATACCTTTACCATCTGTTACAGAGTCCATGATGCTGATTTTCAAAGCGTCAGGTTCGGAAATGTTTGCGTAATTATTATTTTCGGACAGAGATGCCTGAATGCCTCTGCCGTCGTCTGCCACAAGGAACGCTAAAGAGTGTTCTGAAGTGAGATGTTGTGTTATTACTGTTCCCATCTCCTTTTCAGAATGAGTTAAAACATTGTCAAGTATTTCGTAGAAACAATAACTCATACCCTGCAAAACAGTTGTCTCAATAGTCATGTTTTTTGTCAAAACACTAACAACACGTTTATAGACAGAGTAGATGTTCTTTTCATCAAACACGTCTATGGTTACATCGTTGTCATCGGATGTAAAGTATTGTTTTATAAGTGATGAGACATTCATTTGTTTGTAGTATATAATTTACTTTCCAATTGCAAAAATACATTTTTTTTTCAAAATGCACAAATTTCACGCCAAAGTGATGTACGACATGACTTTGGAAGGGGAAGAGTGCTGAATTTCTTTTCTCAATACGACAACCTATTTTCCGACCTTTCCTTCTGAAAAGGAAAAGATTTGCATTTTCTTTCCTTCCAAAACGGAAACTTTTTACAAAATGTTTCCTTTCAAAAAGGAAAAGTTTTGAGTTTTCTTTCCTTCTGGGAAGGAAACATTTTTCAATATCTTTCTTTCTGGGAAGGAAACCATGTTGATATTTTCGTAAAACTGTCGTTAATTTTCATCTTGTAAAAATAAATTTTGCCGAACAAGAAAAAAATCGTAAATTTGCAGTACAAATAAAAGGATTATAAACGAATACAATTGCCAATGAAACATAGCGCATAGATTGATTTTATGCACATCATAGAATAGGAAAAAGCGAAGTAGCTTACACTGAATTTCCTGAAATCTTCGACAATTTCACATTAATCTCTCAGAGTAAGGCAACGACGCTCCCGCCAATCGGCGTGGGCTTTACTTGTTGTAATTGGGAGATTTTGGTTGTCGAAGGCCTCAGGAAACCAATGAAGACTAAAAAGGTTCCACGCTTTTTTTATGTGTATGCTCCAAGGAACTGAAAAGAATAAAATGTTAAAACTCAATAAAAACGACGTGCCGACGATATATAACTGGCGAAATAAAAATATGAAGAAATGCGAAAGGTGCGGTTGGGATTTTCAAGATAATGTCCAAATCTGCCCTAATTGTGATGTTCCTATTGTAAAGATTGAAGGAACTTGTGTGAATGATGGCAAGGTAGAGGTAATCGAATGCCATCCTATGAAATGGATGATGTCCTCCAATGGAACTATGCTAAAATGCGGAAACTGCGGCGGAACTGAATTTAAGAATTTGTCCGTGTCTTTAAGAAAGGAGGTGAAACAATGAAGAAAGTACTAAAGTTATACACCATTGCTTTCTTTGCAGCAATTATCAGTTCATGTGGTAATCAATCAAATGAAAGTTCTTCTGCTTATACACCAACACCGCAAAGTGCTAATGAATCTCAAGTAGTATCAGAAACTCGAGGCGAACTCACGATTGGAATGACAAAGGATGAGGTTAGAAAAATATGGGGAGAACCGAAAAGAATGAGCAAAAGAATAGTGGGTGATCTCGTATTAGAACACTGGACTTACCCAGACTGGAGTTCTGTTGACTTTGAAAATGGTCGACTAACAATTATTAAAGAACGCTAACATTGGGTTGATGAGATTTTCCAATCCCCCCCATAGGCTTGCACCTCACGACGCAAGCCTTTTTTATATCCAAACCTCAAATAACACAAAAAGAGACGCAAACCCTTGCGTCTCTTTAATTATCAATCACCAATCACCAAAAAATATTCTCCGCACTTCGTGCTATCGAAAGGTTCACAGAACCTTTCTTCATCACTAATCACTAATCACTAATCACTTCCTCTCGTGTTTATACCTGAAACAGATGGCGAACAGCACGGCAATGACAAGTGCGTAGGCGGCGAAGATAAACCACACCGTCGGCCAGTCGCCAACGAGAGTGGGGTGGGGCGGCTTGGTCCAGTGGCAGTAACTGTTCACCACAGCCTGAGCGGCGAAAATACCCAAAGTGGCTCCCAACCCGTTGGTCATCAACATAAATAGTCCCTGCGCCGAGGAGCGCATGCTTGGGTCGGTCTCCTGATTGACGAACAGCGAGCCGGAGATATTATAGAAATCGAAGGCAAAGCCGTACACGATCATCGAAAGGATGATGGCCCACAGTCCTGCGCCGGGGTCGCCGATGCCGAACAGTCCGAAACGCAAAACCCATGCCAGCATTGCCATAAGCATGACATTTTTTATACCGAAACGCTTGAGGAAGAAGGGTATCAGCAAAATGCATATCGTCTCGGAAATCTGTGAAATAGAGTAAATTATGACGGAATATTTGACTCCGAAGGTGTCGGCGAATTCGGGATTGGCGCGGAACGACGAGATGAAAGGGGTTGCAAAACTGCTGGTAACTTGCAGTGCGGCGCCCAAACACATCGAAAAAATGAAGAAAACAGCCATTTTGCGTTGGCGGAACAGTTTGAAGGCGTTGAGTCCGAGAGCTTCGACAAGGGATTTCTTCTCGCCGGTGTTGCATATCGGACAGTTGGGCATGGTTATGGAGTAAGCGGCGAGCATAACGCCCAAAGCACCGCTAAGCAGGAACTGGTAAGGGGTTTCGGACAGCTGCAGCAGGTCTATCGCCCACATGGCGGCAATAAAGCCTATGGTGCCGAACACGCGGATAGGAGGGAAGTCCTTGATGGTGTCCAGTCCGCCTTTTTCCAAAGCGTTGTATGTTACGGAGTTGGACAAGGCTATGGTGGGCATATAAAAGGCCACGCCTATGGAGTAGAGGGTGAACAGCGTGCCGAAATCGGGATGGGCGTTGTATATGCCGTGGAAACTGGCCAGAATCATCGCCCCGCCCGATATGAAATGGCAGAGCGACAACGTTTTTTGTGCCGGAATCCATCGGTCGGCCACAATGCCCATAAGTGCGGGCATAAACATCGACACAATGCCCTGCATGGCGTAGAAAAGTCCTATTTTGTCACCCAATCCGCTGTGTCCTAAGTATTTGCCCATGCATGTGAGATAGGCACCCCATACGGCGTACTGCAAAAAACTCATCAGTATCAGTCGGGATTTCAAATGGTTGTTTTGGTTTGGCAATGCTGTTTCCATAATAGTTTGTTTTTATTAAAAAACGGAACTGCGGTAGGTTCCACAGTTCCGCATGAAAAAACAAAAGATTGTGCAACCAATGCGGTTGTTTACCGTATTCTTTCGGAATATTCGCCTGTACGGGTGTCCACTTTTATGCGTTCGCCTTCTTTGATGAAGAGGGGCACGCGAATCTGTACGCCGGGTTCCACGGTGGCGTCTTTCATGGCGTTGGTGGCGGTGTTGCCGGCAAAACCGGGTTCGGTGTAGGTTACCACGGTTTCGATGAAGGGGGGAAGCTCGCATACCAGAGGAGTCTCGGTGTCGGCCTCTACAGTTATTTCAACATACTGTCCGTCCTTGAGGAACTGCGGAGCGTTGATGATGTTTTCGGGGATGTAGATCTGCTCGTAGGTCTCGGTGTGCATGAAAACGTGCATGTCGCCCTCTTTGTAGAGATAGGTGTAGGGACGGCGTTCAACGCGTACTATGTCAATCTTGGCACCGCTGGGGAAAGTGTTTTCCAGAGTGCGGCCGGTTTTTACGCTGCGCATTTTGGTGCGGACGAAAGCGGCTCCCTTGCCGGGTTTCACGTGTAAGAATTCAACGATGGTGTAGATGTCGTTGTTGAAATTGATGCAAAGTCCGTTTTTGATGTCGGTCGTTGTTGCCATTTGATTGTGTTTTAGATGTTTATAATGTGTTTTTTATTTTTCTTCGTCTTCTTTTTTCGAAAATTCGAGGATGTGTGTCAGGTGGCGCAGGTCGTCTTTAAGTTTCTGATTCTCACGATCTATGGCGATGCGGTTGGAACGTTCCATCAGCATACGGAAAAAAATGGCGAACATCAGGGTGATAAGCACCCAAGTGCTGTTTTTAACCGCAAAAAATACCACAAAAGCTCCTATCAGAAGCAGAAACGAGAGTATTCCGTAAATTTTTGTCAGTATCGACCTGTCCATATTTTTGACATGAAAAATGAACTGCAAAGATACGTTTTTTTTGAAAAAAATGCAAGAATAATTGTTTTGTCGTTGTAAAGTGTTGATTTGTATATCTTTGCTAAAAGCGTAGATGTTCGTGTGTCGCTAAATTCAGGCCGTGGGTATCCGAAAATCGCCTTTTTTTCGTATCTTTGCACCTGCAAAATCGCATTTCCGGGTGCGAGGAAAAGAGTAGAACCGTTTGAAAAACATCTTGTTGTTCGAAACTTAATGAAACAGATACTGCTGATAAACGACGTTGTGGGACATAGCCACGTGGGAATGGCGGCTATGATGCCCATACTTACATATCTCGGCCACCAGACTTTCAACCTGCCCACCGCGCTGGTGTCGAACACCCTCGACTACGGCCATTTCAACGTGCTGGAAACCACCGACTATATGCGTGGCACCATACCCGTGTGGCGTCAGTTGGGATTCCGTTTCGACGCCGTTTGTACCGGACTGATGTTCAGCGAGGAACAGGCTGTGCTGGTGTCGGACTACTGCACCCAGCTGCGCTCCGAGGGCACCGCCATTTTTGTGGACCCCATTATGGGCGACGCCGGGCGCCTGTACAACGGCATCACGCAGAAACAAGTGGAGCTGATGCGCAAGATGGTCAGCGTGGCCGACCTCACTTTCCCCAATTTCACCGAAGCCTGTTTCCTTGCCGACGTGCCATACCGAGAAGGAGGGCTGCCGTGGGACGAGATGTGCAGACTGATGGACAAGATTGCCGAAATGGGCGCCAGATCGGTGGTGATAACAAGTGCTTGCGTTGACGGCAAGAAATGTGTCACCGGACGCAGGAATTTCCAAAAGACTGACAGCTTCAGGCAAAATATATCCGACGGACTTTATTTTCGCATTCCCTACGACGAAATTCCCGTGGCTTTTCACGGCACCGGCGATGTGTTCTCTGCCGTGCTTATAGGGTATCTTATGAATGGCAACACGCTGAAAGAGAGCACGGAAAAAGCTATGTCGGTGGTGAGCAACCTTATCTACAGCAACCGCAACCAAGCCGACAAATGTCTGGGCATTCCCGTGGAAAAATGTCTGGACCTGCTGAAAGGGAATTTATAATGTTGTCCGATTAAAATTCGAACAAACTCCGAACTTTTATTAAAACAAACTGTTGAACAATGCTGTAAAGACAATGGCTTGTTTTCTTAAGAGTTTATCTTCTGTTTCTTTTGTCTTGAAACAAAAGAAAAGAAGCAAAAGAAAAATTCAAGGCTGTGACAAAAAAACTAAAAAACGCCTGCGTTCCGCGAAAGTCGTCAAACTCGCACTTTTGTCGTAGTTCATGGAAAAAAACAAATCTCACACTTGATTTCGTTTTTCAAACGTTTGACGTTTCTATGCTCAGACACTGACGCCTTCTTAACGCTGCTCTCCGGCGTTTTTCTTAACGTTTTTTTCTCAATGCCTTTAGGCTGCCGCACTTGGTTTTAGTCGCGGTGTTTCTAAATCTAACGATTTTCGCAGAAAATCGAGTGCGCGGTGGGCCGAACAGTTACCCGGGAAGCGTGGGCAGGTGCGTTGGATAGGGATTAACTGTTCTTGAACTTTTTTGGGTCTATAGGTCAAATTGCAGGATAA
>DBXF01000035.1 GCA_002309295.1 Bacteroidales bacterium UBA1219
TCCTGCAATTTGACCTATAGACCTAAAAAAACTATTTAGGTGAAAAACAGACACTCCGAATATTTTAAAACAAATTATGCGAAAAAAAATTTTTTTTTCAAACATTTTTTCAGTACATTTGTAAATTCAAAAAAGAAGTGTAACATTTTTATAAATATCAAATTATGAGAAAGTTATTTATAGTTTTAATAGCTGTTTTATTGGCTAACGCAACTGTTTTCGCACAAAAAACCGTAGCCAAGGAAGATGTTCTGAAAAATTATCTCACCGATTTTGAGAAAAACTACCCCGATGTGAAGGACGTGAAATGGGTGATGTACGACTCCCTCAACTACGAAGCCACTTTCACCACCGACGACGTGCGCCAGCAAGTTCTTTATTCAAACAAAGGCACCGAAAAACGTTGGTATGTTGAACCCGAATACACACCCAAAGCCATAAAAGACACTCTGGCCAACAGCTACAGCGGATACAAAGTGAAACATGTGTGCATTGTGGAGCTTCGCGGCAAAATGACCTACCAGGTGCGTATCTACAAAAAGGGCGGACTCTTTGGCAGAAAACAGAAAGACCCCAAACAACTCAATTTCGAAACCAACGGCAAGTTTATCGACGTTATCAGCCTCTAAACACAAGCCTTGAAAATAATTGCGAGCCGCCTGCGAAGCAAGCGGCTCGCAGTGTTATAAAAGCCTTGGAATCAACAATATGACAAAGAAAAAGAAACCAAAGTTCTATGTTGTTTGGGAAGGTGCCGAGCCGGGTATCTACAACAGCTGGGATGAGTGTAAAAAAGTTGTGGAAAACCGTAGCGGCGCCAAATACAAGTCGTTCGACAGCGAAGCCGAAGCCCGTGCAGCCTTTATCCAACCCTATTGGCATGTGATAAACAAGGAGAAATCCAAGACCACCGCTCCAAAAGCTCTGCCCACCAACGCTGGAATTATCACCGACAGTCTTGCCGTGGACGCAGCCTGCAGCGGCAACCCCGGCGTGATGGAATACCAAGGCGTGCGTACATCGGACAAATTTCAGATATTTCACAAAAAATTCCCCGTGGGGACCAACAACATAGGCGAGTTTCTGGCCATTGTGCACGGACTTGCGTATATGAAAAAACACGGCTTCACCCAACCCATCTACAGCGACTCCGTGAACGGCATGGCGTGGGTGCGACAGAAAAAATGCAAGACCAAACTGCCACGCACACCCGAAACCGAAGAACTGTTCCAATACATCGAACGGGCCGAGAACTGGCTGAAAACCAACACTTGGGACACCCAGATACTGAAATGGGACACCGACAGCTGGGGCGAAATACCCGCCGATTTCAACCGAAAGCACTGATACTATGAGAATTGCGTCCAACAGGATATGCGACATCGAGCGTTTCGCCTATAGCGAACTGCAAGAGGTGTATTCTGCCGACGAAATACGCAACCTGCTGAAAATCATCTTCGAAGAATATCTCGGCTGGGACCTCACCACTTGGCTCCTCTCCAAACAAAAAACTATTAACCAAAGCGACCTGCTGAAAATCAACTTCGCCATCAAAGACCTGAAACGCCACCGCCCCATTCAGCACATAATAGGCAAGGCGGATTTCTGCGGCATGACGCTGAGGGTGGACGAAAATGTGCTTATTCCCCGTCCCGAGACCGAAGGCTTGGTGGGACTTGCCAAGGACAGGTGCCCCTCTCCGAAACGCATACTCGACCTCTGCACCGGCAGTGGATGCATAGCCCTAGCCTTGGCAAAGGTCTTCCCCAATGCCGAAATCACTGCCATGGATATCTCGGAAAAAGCCCTTGAGGTGGCACAGCAAAACGCATGGAACCAGAAAGTTACAATAAACTTCCTACAAGCCGACATCCTCAGCGACGACCTCGCCGAACTGCCGATGTTCGACGCAATCGTTAGCAACCCTCCTTATGTGCGTGAGCAGGAGAAAGCCGAGATGCAGCCCAACGTGCTCGACTACGAGCCACATCTTGCCCTTTTCGTTCCAAACGACGACCCGCTGCTTTTCTACCGCCGCATTGCCGAAATAGCACATAAACATCTTGTTACCAACGGATTACTAATTGTAGAGATTAACGAAAATCTCGGCGAGGAAACCGCCGGACTGCTGCGTGCCAAAGGCTTTGAAACTTCGCTTCACAATGATTTCAAAGGCAGGACAAGGTTTGCGGTGGGGAGAAGGGGGTGAATCGTTCTTTTAGCCAAAGGCTCCTCTGCCTTATTTCCATTTTTCCATAACAAACTCTTCGATATTAGCTGGTGTTATCTCTTTGAAAGTGGCATCGGGATAGGCTTGGGCATAGAAACACAAAAGCGTTTTCGATATATTCCGCGATTTTACCAAAAAAAGAGAACTTCCGCCACTATTTGAAATCACCCTGCACAACAATTACAAAGGTATGCGGTTGGGAGAAGGGGGTGAAAGGTTTTATCTAATGCTTATACCATTCTTCATCAACAAATTACCCTATCGAGTATAATCACAGCAACAAAAACTCTCCCAAGAACAAAGCACTGTATCATCAAACAATAATCACACTCTCAAGAAAATCCCCATTATCGTTGAAAAAATAAAATTGTGGCGGCCCCACATAATTAGCATGCGTTTCATATGCGGCAATTACCCATTTATCGCCCTTTCTCGACAGCCCGACAATACAAACATCCAAACCGTCCATATCTCTAATCTTCATCCACATCTTTACAGAATTTTTCATCCACCAAAAATGCTTTGGTTTTATTTCTTTAGTTAGAGTTATCGAATATGCCCACTCTCCGTTTGGATGGAAACAAATTCGGGTGCTGTCGGTTGTAACAACAGTCCAACATTGTTTAGGTTTGGCGAGATACCATGTATAAAAAAGTGGGTGCTCACACTCACCATATTCGCACGAAACTATGCTGTCCTGCATGCCTATTTTTTCAAGAAATTCGACCGCTTTTCGGGGCAGTCCCTTGTTCTTGGAGGATGATTTTGTCCCACTACAACCCGAAAATACTACAGCTATTATTATGGCTAACGCAGAGAACATCCATCGGAATTTCGATAGCAAATACGGATTTGTATGGTGTTTTCCCATGTGTCTAATTTTTTTTACTTAAAACGACTTTCGGTAAAAAATATTGTGCAAAAGACAATTATGGTGATAGAAAGGGTTGGAATGTGTTAAAAAAAGAACTGAAATTCATATTTTTTTCGTACCTTTGCCAAAACAAAAACTCAAATAATATGGACGAAAGAATGATAAAATTTCAGGAGTCGGCTGAGTATATCAAACATAGAATCAGCGACATACCCTCCATTGCCATTGTGCTTGGCAGCGGTCTGGGCAAACTAGCGGACAAGATAGAAAATCCCGTGGTGATACCTTACGGCGAGATTCCTAACTTCAAAAAATCCACTGCCATCGGACACAAAGGCAACCTTATCTACGGCGATTTGGGCGGCAAAAAGGTCATTGCCATGCAGGGCCGTTTCCACTACTACGAGGGCTACACCATGCACGAGGTAACCTTCCCGATGCGAGTTTTCGCAACACTTGGCGTGAAAACTGTTTTCGTGTCGAACGCGGCAGGCGGCGTCAACCCCAATTTCCATGTCGGCGACCTAATGATAATCAAAGACCATATCAATATGTTACCCAATCCTTTAGTTGGCAAGAATATAGAGGAGATGGGACCCCGTTTCCCGGATATGACACACGTTTACAGCACCCGAATTCGCAAAATGGCTTATGATATAGCTGAGAAACAAGGTGTTAAGCTGAAAGAAGGCGTTTATATCGCAGGTACGGGCCCCAGCTACGAAACTCCTGCCGAATACCACTATTTCACTGTTATCGGCGCCGATGCCGTGGGTATGTCAACAATACCCGAAGTGATCGTGGCACGTCACTGCGGAATGGAGATTTTCGGCATGTCGGTGATTACCAACGAGGCACACTCGATAGACGAGAACACCTTCAACGACGGCGACGACGTGATAAAAGCCGCCGACCGTGCCGCCGACAAAATGACCGCTCTCTTTACCGAAATCATCAACCAACTGTAAACCAATCTATTACAAACCATGGGCGACATTTGCGAGGTACGGCATTATCTACATCAGCACCCCGAACTATCGGGAGCCGAGCATAATACTCATGAGCTAATATGTTCATTCCTTGAGCGTTGCAATCCTACAAAAATTTACAGAAACGTTGGCGGCTACGGCATTGTGGCGGTATTCGAAAAAGCTGGTGCCAAACGCACTGTGGCCTTTCGTGCCGACATCGACGCCCTGCCCATAAACGAAACTCTCCCCATCCCCTACTGTTCTGATACCAAGAACGTTGCACACAAATGCGGCCACGATGGACACACAACAATTTTGCTCCGTTTAGCCGAAAAGATAAGCCAAAACCCTCCGTCGTGCAACGTGGTGCTGATTTTCCAACCCGAGGAGGAGACTGGCAAAGGCGCAAAAAAAATTATGCAGACTGGATTGCTCCAAAGTCTGCATATAGATATGGTTTTCGGTTTCCACAATATACCGCAACAACCTAATAGTATGATAGTTGTGCGTCACAACACCTTTGCTGCGGCATCCGCCGGTTTTGTGGCCAGACTGACAGGAAGGCAGACACACGCCGCTCATCCTGAAAACGGTATCAATCCCGGACTTTCCGTTGCCGAGATGATAGAAAAATTCGACGAGTACAGCCGAAACCACTGTAACCCAGAGTGTTTCCAGCAGTCCACACTCATATATACCCGTCTTGGCGAGGTGGCTCTCGGCACTTCGGCCGGCGATGCGGAGATTATCTTCACCCTACGGGCCTTCTCAAACAAGGATATGGCTGAAATTTTGCACTTTGCCTCCTCTACCCTATCGGAAATGGGCAGCAAATACCATTTGGAAACGAGTTACGAAATACAAGAGGACTTCCCTGCCGTGGAAAACGACAACGAACTCACTGATTTCATGACAAATACAGCTATTGCAAACGGCTACAAAACCATTGAGCCCGACACTCCTTTCCGCTGGTCGGAGGATTTCTCGCAATATCTCACCGAATTCCGTGGGGCTTTCATCGGCATAGGCTCAGGCTTGGAAACCAAAGAGTTGCACCATCCCGACTACGATTTCCCCGATGCAATAATCGAGAAAGCGGCGGAGTTTCTTTCACTCATATCTCACATAATCAACACATTACACTGATGGCAAAACAAAAAGTTATATACTACTGTCAAAACTGCGGGGCACAGTCGTCGTCGTGGTTGGGCAAATGTCCGCAATGCGGCAGCTGGAACTCCTTTGTGGAGGAGGTGGTGAAACACGACACCGACAGCGGAAGCCAATGGAGCAAAAAAGCTCCGGCTACACAGCAGAGCAAACCCAAGCTGATAAAGGAAATCACCTACAGCGAGGAGGAACGCATCAGCACCTGCTGCGCCGAGTTCGACCGTGTGCTGGGGGGAGGTTTGGTGAAAGGGTCGCTAGTTTTGATCGGCGGTGAGCCGGGAATCGGCAAATCCACACTGCTGTTGCAAGTGGCGTTATTGGTTCAAAACCAGAAAGTTCTGTATGTGAGCGGCGAGGAAAGCGAACAACAGATTCGTATGCGCGCCGAACGCATCCACAAGGACAACGACACCTGCTACATAGTGTCCGAGACCTCTACACAACAGATTTTCCAGCATATCGAGACGGTAAAACCCGACATCGTGGTGGTGGACTCGATACAAACCATCTCCACGGACAGCATCGAATCGTCGGCGGGAAGCATATCGCAGATACGCGAGTGCACGGCTGAGTTTCAGCGTTTTGCGAAGACGACAGGGGTGCCGGTGATACTCATCGGACACATCACCAAGGACGGCAGTCTGGCCGGACCCAAGATTATGGAACACATCGTGGACTGCGTGCTGCAGTTCGAAGGCGACCGCAACTACGGCTACCGCATACTCCGCTCGATGAAAAACCGTTTCGGCTCCACGTCGGAGCTGGGCATTTTTGAGATGCAGAGCAGCGGCTTGCGCGAAGTTAGCAATCCGTCGGAGATACTACTTTCGCAACACGACCCCGACCTCAGCGGCACGGCAATTTCCGCCACTTTGGAGGGTATGCGCCCGATGTTGATTGAAGTCCAAGCACTTGTGAGCTCGGCAGTGTACGGCACGCCGCAACGCTCCGCCACCGGTTTCGACCTGCGACGACTGTCGATGTTACTTGCCGTTTTGGAAAAACGCTGTGGCTTCAAGCTTGGCGCAAAGGATGTGTTCCTCAACATCGCCGGAGGCATCAAGGTTTACGACCCAGCCATCGATTTGGCGGTGGTAACCTCGGTACTTTCGTCGAATTTGGACATGCCGCTTTCGCAGAAAGACTGCTTTGCCGCAGAGATAGGCCTTTCGGGCGAGGTGCGACCCATAAACCGCATAGAATCAAGAATTTCCGAAGCACAGAAGATTGGTTTCGAACGAATTTTCGTGTCGAAATACAACGTTAAAGGCATCGACAAAAAGCTGTACGGAATAGAGATTGTGGAGTGCGCCACAATAGAACAGGTGTTCCGCAAATTGTTTGCTTAAAAGCTAATTTTCAATCACTTCTAACGCTCCATCGGTAACGATGTTGTGGCAGGGTATGCCCAGCGAGTCGGCTTGGCTCTGCCAACGCTGCGATTTGTAACGACTGTTGTCGGGACCTATCACAAGTTGCTTGAAATGAAACTTTTGTGTGAGTTCTCCCACGTCCCGCAGTTTAGGACCGCCAGAAATAACCACATAATCCACTGTGGGCGTGAAAGATGACTTGGTTTTGCAATTGTCGGGAGTGACAAAGGCTAAACGGGTATTGCCAAAAGCAGCAAAACCTTGGTCGACAAAGAAAAGACTGTCTACGTATTTATCATGGAATGAGAGGTTTATGCGGTTGTTCGTCATATTATTGCGTTGATAGCCTTGGGTGGAAAACTCCACCAATTTGGGGTTGTCAACAACTGCTGTGTCGGACAGAAAATAGCTGGTATTGCCGTCCAAAAACTCCATAACCAAGTGATTCCTTGTGGAATAGGCAATCCACTTGTGCTGTCCCTCCTTCTGGTAGGAAACCCAGCCCACATAAACGAGGAACACGGCACTGAAACCCATTGCAATGAACAAAGCCCATTTCCTCCGTTTGACAAACGCAAAAGCGTAACAAAGTATGAACAAGGCTGTTAGGATTGCCATCGTTTTGTCGAAATAGAAATCTTTAATGGTGGCGTTGGGCAGTTTCTCCACAAAGGAAGTAACTGAGGTTATGGCTGTTATCTCAAGCGAAAGCAGTTTCACAATCCATCCGCCAACAACGGGAATCCACGAGAAGGCCACCACAAAAATTACGGTGGCGAGCAGGAATCCCGCAAAGGGTATCACGGTTACATTGGCGATGAGGAAATAGACAGGGAACTGGTGGAAATAGTAGAAGGTGAGTGGAAGTGTGGCCAGTTGTGCCGCCACCGAAACGCAGGTAAGCTCCCAAACTTTCTGCACAAGCCAAAGAAAGGCATTTATAATTCCTTGAACCGACTTCGCAAGTACCTTGCCAAAAGGGGATGTCGCAAAATTTTGATTCCATGTATTTTGCAGAGATTTGGCAAGTTTCAGATTCGTGGGGACATTTATCAATTCCTTGATTCGTGGCTGAAGCACGACAATTCCAATAACGCCGAGGTACGAGAGTTGGAATCCCACATCGAACAGAAGCAACGGTCTGAAAAGCAGCAAGATGAATGCCGATGATGCAAGGTTGTTATAGAAACTTGCACGTGTGAAAAACATCTCGCCCACAGTGATGAGCGAAAACATTGTGGCCGCACGCAGTATTGACGGAGAAAGGCCCGTGATAACTGCGAAAAACCAGAGGACTACGAGTTGCACGAAACCCCGTATCATGCGGTTTCGGCGCGAGTTGCCCATCCAGAAGAACATATATCCGATGAACATAAAAATGATGCCCAGGTGGAGTCCTGAGATGCTGAGAAAATGGGCTATGCCGGCGTTGGAGAAACTCTGGTGCGTCTCATCGTCGATATCTTCGTCCCAGCCGAGAAGAAGCGCCGAGGCAATGCCCTGCTCCTTGGGCGAGAGTCCGCTACGCTTTATCAGATTTATCATCTTGATTCTAAGCGAGTAAGCAACGGAAAAGATGCTAATCTCGGATGCCGGCTCAATTACTCGGTATTGGTCCGACGAGATATACGCCTGATAGTAGATACCTTTGCGCTGCAGGTATTCTTTGTAGTTGAACTGATAGGGATTTTGCGGCGGTGCCACCTCTGTTATCTTGGTGTAAACCAGTAGTTTGTCGCCATAGCCGAGTTGTTGCGTGAGGGAGTCCTTGCGGAAAAAGAGCATCACCTTGCCGGATACGGAGTGCCAACCCGTAGAATCCTGAATCTTAAGCACATCGGCTTTGGTTTTGACTGTCTTTTCGGATTGCGTGGGCATATCTTGCAGCACCACCTCTGCCCAAGCATAGTTATCGGGACAGTAGTTTGAGAAATCGGCGGGACCCCGTTGCATATAATGCACTGATACTATGGAATATCCGACAAACGCAAAACACAAATTGAAAACTGTGGCATACCACCAAGTGCGTTTCAGTCGAAGGAAAGCCAGATAATACAAGGCGAGAAGGAAAAACGCCAAGCCCGCAAATATAACAAGCTTGTTATCAATAGGATAATAAGCCCCTATAAAAATTCCCAGCATGAAAGGGAATATCAGTTTCAGCATCGGAGCTTTCAAGGCGGTGAAGGTTTATGATTGATACAGAGTTGAGTAAGCAAGTTGTGCCGCCTCGTCGTTGGGCAAGCAACCAAGTTGGTACACAGGCACTTGCCTAAGTATAGCGTCCAAGTTATCGATAATCTTCGACATATAGTAATCGCTATACGACAAAGAGGGAGGGGTGGACGGTTGCAAGGCGGCAAAGGCCTGAAAGACATTAAGTTTGGTGATAACATTCTGTTTTTCCTGACGTAGACGCACAAACGCATTGACAGGAAATCCGACATTATGGTAGCAAGCCGTTTTCCCGCTCCACGGCGAACCATACACCATCACACGACCATTCTCGACAGAGATAATCGGACTATCGTCGTTGAGCAATTTTGAGCCAGCTATATTATTGAGCCACAGGCGGGTGTGGGTGCTTTTGCCCGTTCCAGACTCGCCGAGAAAAAGATTGGCCTTTTTTTTGCAAACTATTGTGGATGAGTGTATTGCCATAACACCGAGAGGCACCGCAAACAGATTGAAAGCAAACCACAGAGCGAAACGCAACACATCCTTATCACCTGTTTGTGTGGCTGTTACAATCGGCTCCCCACATCGATGTTGCAAGCGGAACACCTCTTTGCCAGAATTCCTTTCTATTATCTGCAAAACATCAATATCTTCATTCATACCATAGTGACAGTCGTACTGCTCTAAATCGAAGCTGTGAAGAATAGTAAACGGCAAAATACTGTCCAACTCGCCGATTTTCAGTTCCCATTCAACAGGTTTTTCGGTCAGGAACACCTTGAAACCAAGCAACTTGGACATCATTTCCCCAACGCCATCGCCACTAACGGCAAGTACGTGTCCCGCAATATGATACGAAAAGGATTCTTTCATGTAAAATGCTTTATTCGAAAATATTATAACCTTTAAGCGTGTTTATCCACTCTTCGGCATCGTTTTTTGCCGTAGCTTCGTCAATTTCAAATTCCGAAAGAAGCAGTTTCACAACATCTTCTGTCTCAAACTCTTTGGCCTGCAAGTTATTCCACAGCCATGCCGATGTCTCGTTCAGGGTCATAAGTTTCGACGTTGTGCCATCAACATTGCCTTGAAGGAACAACACGCTCTCGCCTGCCAAAGTGCGTAGTTTGTATTTCGGATTAATCTTCATTTTATATTTATTTAAAAAAATAATACCACTTTATTATGTTCTTTCCAAAAATGTATTTATATGTATTATAATGCTTTAAGTATTTAAAAAGACGCTGGAGTCTGCCTTTGAATGTGCCGCAACTCTTTGTCAAATTCTGATAATTGAGAGTCATAAACAAGAAATCGTCCAACGCTTTTTTCTTTACGGATGGGAAAAATTTGAGAAAATCGGGGGAAAGTCCTAACTGTTCTACACACACTGCAGTAAGCACATCGGCAAAACAATCGATGGTCTTTCCTTTTTTAATGACGTTGAGCTGATTATAGTCGAGGGAGCCGCTGTTGAGCATAACAGCCCAGTCGCAGATGGTTCGCAGACGAATATTTAATCTGCTGAAAACGAAATCCCTTTCGGCGTGTTTGAGAAAAAAGACAGCGGTGCCAAGTGGAGTGCCTAACACAATGTTTTTATCCGATTGTTTTCGGCTTGTTTCGGCCTCCTGTTGAAGAAAGGTTTCCAACTGTTTCTCAGCATCTTCGCTACTACCATATAGGAAATAACGATGATTTTCGAAGGGCACACCGTCGATTTTGAAAACAGAATGCCGATAATTGTCGTAACTTACCTCTATTCCAGCTTCCTCAACACAACGGCACACCTCATCATGGTTTCCACAGCAGTAAAAATCCACATCGCCAAACTCTCTGTGCATTGGCATAGGATAATACCGACTTAAGGAAAAGCCCTTCATTATCAAAACATTAGCATTGATATTACTGATTATTTTGCTCAGTTTGCCTATGGCCATTTTCTGGGAGATATGCACTTTTTCCACATTTTCGGCAAGCACAGCCCACTGCAACAATATTTTGCGGGGCGGACGCAAGTCCTCTGGCAGAAGAAGGATGGCATCGTAGCACAATGCTGTTACAGCTTGTTTTCTAGTGAAGTCAAAAAGAGCAGCCCACTCGTCATCGGAGAGATGCACCGCCGACGTGGGAACTCCGAACAAAGCCGTCTGTAACAGCGACAAAGTGTATTTCAGTATTTTATCCATATCGAATTCAATAAAACGAAAAAAGGCGTGCTTTATTGTGTTAAAGCACGCCTTTGCAGGTGAATTGTTTGTTTTTCTTGAGTCGCTATTTGATTTTGAGCAAAATTTCGACGATACGTTCGGCGGTATGTCCGTCCCACAGCGGGGGGATGTCGCCCTTTTTCCACTGTCCGGCAAAAAGTCGGTCGAGAGCCGGCTTGATGTTGTCGGGGTTGGTGCCGATAAGCTCGTTGGTGCCGATGGTGCAGGTCTCGGGACGCTCGGTGTTGTCGCGCAGGGTGATGCAAGGAACGCCCATCACCGTGGTCTCCTCGGTGATTCCACCGCTGTCGGTGATAACGGCTTTTGAATGTTCAACCAAATAGTTGAATTCCAAGTAACCCATAGGATCTACTATGTGCAAGTTTTTGGCACAGATACTCAACTCGCTGAAAATCTTTGCTGTACGCGGATGTATCGGGAACACCACCGGAAGGTCGTGGACATTGGTAACTATCTCGTTCATAAGACGTTTCAACTTGTCCGCTTCATCCACGTTGGCCGGACGGTGCATGGTAAGCATCAGATACTGACCGGGTTGCAGATTCAGCTGGTCGCATACGGCGGGACGCACAAAGCGGCTACGGTTGGCCAGAAGGGTGTCGATCATCACGTTGCCGACAAAGAAAATCTGCTCTTCACTGGCACCAAAACGACGCAGGTTGGTGTTTGCCACATCGGAGGTGGTGAAGTAATAATCCGCCAAACTGTCTGTTACCATGCGGTTTATCTCTTCGGGCATGGTTAGGTCCCAAGAGCGGATACCAGCCTCAACGTGGGCCACCTTGGTGCAGAGTTTTTTAGCCACAATGGAGCATGCCATGGTGCTGGTGACGTCGCCCACCACCATCACAAGGTCGGTGGGGTGCTGCATGAGGAATTTCTCGAACTGCACCATAATGGCGGCAGTCTGCTCGGCTTGCGTGCCGCCGCCACAACCCAGATTGACGTCGGGTTTGGGAATATTCAGCTCCTCGAAAAAGGTGTCGGACATATTTTTGTCGTAATGCTGACCTGTGTGCACGAGGCAGAAACTGATGTCTTTGCCCTGATTTTGAGCCTTTTGTATGGCGTGAATAAGCGGTGCAATCTTCATAAAATTTGGACGAGCACCGGCAATAAGAGTGATATTCATTGTAATACGTTTATTCTCTGTTATTTGCGAATTAACAGCAAAATGCGTTTGGCAATATTTTTGATGTTTTGCAGCAACAACTCCTTAAACCACTGCAGTTTGCTGTCGGTCCAGCGTTGGGGATGGGTGGTAATCATTATCCTTGTGGGAAGTGTTCCCTCTTGTGCAGCGGTAATTATTTGATTGGTAGAGTGGTAAGATTGTGTAAAAGAGGTCTGCACTTTGTCGCGGACGCTGAATTTGGAGCCGTCCCAGCAACGGCCGGTGTCGGTAAGGTAGAACACTTGGTTGAAATTCACGTCAAAATATGGCTCACCGATGATACCATAGTCGCGGTAGTCGTACTTTTTCCACAGATCCTTGCCATCGAAACGACTACGCGGAGCACCATGCATGCAGATGGTCTTCACAGGGTAGAACTGACGGAAATACTGCAACTTATCCTTGAAATGCACGATAGCTTTCTCAGTGTCGCCTTCGCAGATTGACATATCCTCGTAGTGGTAGCCAATCTCATGTCCGAGCGAGGCTATCTCCTTGATAATATGAGGTTTGTCGCTTTGTGGCACCACACGGAAAAAGTAAGATGCAAAAACGCCGAGTGCATGTTCGATTTTGGCTGTGGCAAGGGAGTTTTCAGCCTTCAGGTCCACATCGTGGCGCAGGACAATAACCTTGCCCTCAGCGGGATTCTGCAAAAAAGCCTCAAAGGTTTGGAACTGGTATCCAGACGATTGCAGGGTTTCGAGCAGACGTTTGTAGATTTGTAGTGTGAAATCCATATCAAAATGTCATGATGGATTGGCGGGAGTTTCTTTTGGTTGATCTTTGAGCCACATCTCCCCTTTGGTGAGCCAGCTTATTCCAAAGAAAGATAGGGCCACAGCCTCAATCCAGAAGGTCTTGTGCGGAAATTGGACCGGAATGACCATGAAAATCATCGCCGAAAGCATACCGATAGCGCAAACCTTGTAGATAATGTTACGTTTTTTCTTCTGCGGAGTCTGGTTGTTACTACCAAGAGTAAAAAGGAAGAAGGAATTGAATGCCAGCAGGATGAAGAAACATATGGCCGAGATGTTGTGTATGTGAGCGTTAAGAGTTGTGGCAGTCTGAAAATAGCCCGCTGTAGCATCTACGCCCACAGCTTGATAGACTCCGTTGGAGTCGGCACATGGGAAAAGCACGATGAGCAGACCAAAAAGTCCGCTGAGAGAGGTCACCAA
>DBXF01000063.1:0-980 GCA_002309295.1 Bacteroidales bacterium UBA1219
GACTACTCTGGTCGTTCCGTTATCGTGGTGGGTCCCGAGCTTAGAATGCACGAATGCGGTCTGCCTAAAGACATGGCAGCTGAGCTGTTCAAACCGTTTATCATCAGAAAACTCCTTGAAAGAGGCATCGTTAAGACCGTTAAATCGGCCAAACGTATAGTAGAACGCAAGGACACCGTTATTTGGGAAATCCTTGAGAACATACTGAAAGGTCACCCGATACTGCTGAACCGTGCTCCTACGCTGCACCGTTTGGGTATCCAGGCTTTCCAGCCCCGTATCATCGAAGGTAAGGCCATCCGTCTGCACCCGCTGGTATGTACCGCTTTCAACGCCGACTTCGACGGTGACCAGATGGCTATTCACGTCCCCCTCGGAAATGCAGCCATTTTGGAAGCCCAGCTTCTGATGCTTGCTTCGCACAACATCCTCAATCCCGCCAACGGTGCTCCTATCACAGTGCCTTCGCAGGATATGGTTCTGGGACTTTATTATATGACAAAACCGCGTAAGAGCGAACCCGGTCACCCCATGAAAGGTGAGGGTAAGATATTCTACTCGCCCGAAGAAGTGATTATCGCCTATAACGAAAAACGTGCCGATTTGCACTCCATTATTAAGGTGAAAATCAACAACAAGGGCAAGGAAGAACTTATTGACACTACCGTAGGCCGTGTGCTGTTCAACCAAGTGGTGCCGAAGGACTACGGATACATCAACGAGGTGCTGGGCAAGAAATCGTTGCGCGACATCATCGGCGACGTGTTTAAAGTTTGCGGCAACGCAGTTACAGCCAAGTTCCTCGACGACATAAAGAACATGGGTTATCGCATGGCTTTCCAAGGCGGTCTTTCGTTCAACTTGGGCGATGTGATTGTGCCTGAAACCAAAGAGGAACTCATTGCCGAGGCCAATGCCGAAGTCGACGAGGTTATCTCCAACTACTCCATGGGTCTTATCACCAACAACGAGCGTTACAA
>DBXF01000063.1:1029-9435 GCA_002309295.1 Bacteroidales bacterium UBA1219
AACCAAGGTTTCAACTCCGTGTATATGATGCTCGACTCCGGAGCCCGTGGTTCCAAAGAGCAGATTCGTCAGCTGTCGGGTATGCGTGGACTTATGGCAAAACCGCAGAAAGCCGGCGCTACTGGCAACGAAATTATCGAAAACCCAATTATATCGAACTTCAAGGAAGGCCTTTCGGTGCTTGAGTACTTCATCTCTACCCATGGTGCCCGTAAAGGTCTGGCAGATACCGCTCTTAAAACCGCCGACGCCGGTTATCTTACCCGTCGTTTGGTTGACGTGGCCCACGATGTCATCATTTCCGAGGACGACTGCGGAACACTCCGCGGCTTGCCCACTACAGCCCTTATGAAAAACGACGAGGTGGTACAAACCCTTGCCGAGAGAATTTTGGGACGTACCTCGGTCCACGACATCTACAACCCCGAAACAGGCGAACTCATTGTACCTGCAGGCGAAGAACTCACCGAGACTATTTGCAAGCAGATAGAAGACGCCCAGATAGAGGAAGTGGAAATTCGTTCGGTGCTTACCTGCGAATCGAAACAAGGTGTTTGCGCACGCTGCTACGGTCGTAACCTTGCCACCAACAAGATGGTTCAGAAAGGTGAAGCCGTGGGCGTTATCGCTGCACAGTCCATTGGTGAACCTGGCACACAGCTTACCCTGCGTACATTCCACGTCGGTGGTGTGGCCGGTGGCAACATCGGTACAACCTCCAAACTGGAGGCTAAACATGCAGGAAAACTCGAAATCGACGAACTGCGTTCGGTTCACTACGTTACAAGCACAAACGAGGAATACGATATCATCATCGGTCGTTCCGCAGAAATGCGTATCGTTGACGAACGTACCAACATAACCCTTGCCACAGCTCTGCTGCCCTATGGCTCGCACCTCTACAAGCATATCGGCGACAACCTCCAGAAAGGCGACATCATTGCCGACTGGGATCCCTACAACGCCGTTATCCTCTCGGAAGTGAGCGGTAAAGTGGTATTCGAGAATGTGGTGGAAAATGTAACCTACCGTGTTGAATCCGACGACCAGACTGGTCTGCACGACAAGGTTATCATCGAATCGCGTCAGAAAACTAAGAACCCGTCCATCAGCATCGTGTCCGAAGACGGTGAAGTGCTGAAGGTTTACGACCTTCCGGTACATGCACATATCGTTGTGGAAGACGGTGTGGAACTCAAAGCCGGTGACATCATGGCCAAAGTTCCCCGTTCGTTCGGTAAAGCAGGCGATATCACGGGCGGTCTGCCGCGTGTTACCGAGCTGTTCGAGGCCCGTAACCCGTCCGACCCGGCCGTTGTTGCCGAAATCGACGGTATCGTTTCCATTGCCAAAAAGCTGAAACGTAACAACCGTGAAATTACCATCACAGCAAAATCGGGCGACTATCGCAAATATCTGATACCCACATCGAAACAGATTTTAGCACAGGACAACGACTACGTTAAAGCCGGAACACCGCTGAGCGAAGGTGCCATCACTCCTGCCGACATTCTGGCAGTGAAAGGACCTATGAAAGTTCAGGAATACATTGTGAACGAAGTTCAGGAGGTTTACCGTCTGCAAGGTGTGAAAATCAACGACAAACACTTTGAAGTTATCGTCCGTCAGATGATGCGTAAGGTGGAAATCGAAGACCCGGGCGACACCCGTTTCATGGAAGGCGAACTCGTTAATAAGATTGACTTCCACGAAGAGAACGACAAGATTTTCGGCATGCAGTATGTCGAGAACCCTGGAGACTCGGAGATTTATAAAGAAGGTCAGATTATCACTGCACGTCAGTTGCGCGATGAGAACTCCTCGCTGCGCCGTCAGGACAAGAAGACCATCACCGCAGTGGACGCCAAACCCGCCACAGCCCGTCAGGTGCTGCAGGGTATCACCCGCGCCTCGTTGCAGACCAAGAGTTTCCTCTCCGCCGCTTCGTTCCAGGAGACCACCAAGGTGCTTACCGAAGCCGCTATCTGCGCCAAACAGGACTTCCTGCTGGGTATGAAAGAGAACGTGCTTGTGGGACACCTTATCCCCGCCGGTACGGGCTTGCGCGAGTACAAGGACATCATCGTGGCCGACAAAGCCGAGATGGAAGCCGCTACAGCAGCAAAAAAATAAATGTATAACATATCTGTCAGGCACAACAAGTTGTGCCTGACACTTTTTTATAACACAAGATGGAAGAGAAAAAGAACGAACAGACGATAAACATCGACCTGCCGGCCGAGGTGGCCGACGGCATTTACTCCAACCTGGCAATGATAACCCATTCGCCGTCGGAGTTTATTGTGGATTTTATACGTATGATGCCCGGCCTGCCAAAAGCAAAGGTGCAGTCGCGTATTATTCTTACTCCACAGCACGCCAAACGTCTGCTCAAGGCTTTGACGGATAACATCGAAAGATATGAGTCGGTGCACGGTCGTATAATAGACGACGACGGCATCACTCTACCTTATAACAATATGTCGCCATTGGCAGAAGCATGATTAAATTTGTTTAAAATGTTGATTGATACGGTTCCATTCCGCAAGGAAGGGAACCGTTTTTTTGAAGAACCCCATGAAAGAAGTCGAAAAAAAAGCCCGAGTGCCGCAGCATAGGTACGAGGAAATAAAACGCCGCCTGACCGAAATTAACGGCCTCCCGGAGCATATTGTGGCGGAGGATACCTACTACGCCATGCCCCCCACGGCCGAGGGAAGCAAAAACCGTTTCCGTATACGCAAGAACTACGGCGGAGACCCACTGCAATTGCAAAGCATTGTGGCCAACGCCAAACGCAAACAGACCGTCCTCGGCAACCTCGAAAACAACGTGGAACACGAGTTCGAACTGCGCGACGAGGCCGACCTTCGTGGTTTTGTCGCAATGATGGAGGACTTCGGTGCAATGCCGTGGTACACAAAACATAAGGACAAATGGCTGTTTGTACATAAAGGCGAGGTGGAATACCATTTAGAGCTTTGCACGGTGCCGATACAGGGCAATGATGAGCATTTCCTCGAGATAGAAGGCGTTTACTCCGCCGACACGCTATCGGCCATCGAAGAAGCCGCCCTGCAGCAGTTGATAGACCGTTTCATCACAGGAATCTTCGCGCAGTTCGGAATTGAAGATGCGGTAGAAGCACGTCCCTACCGAGAGTTGATGGGGGTGGAGTATCCTAAAGATTGAACGGCAGCCATAAATATCACCTATGCCAAATCGCTGCATAGTGCAAAAGTTTTTTTAACTGATTTTTGTTTGAAAACAACTGTGTTTTTTTCAGAAAAATTGCGTACTTTTGCATTTCCAAAATACAAGAATCTGATTTCGTGAAATGATTGAAGACACTTTCAGACACAAGGGGTTACGCGAACGCTTGAGCGAGGAACTGCGTGCTAAAGGCATCACCGACGAAAAGGTGTTGGAGGCCATACGCACTGTTCCGCGTCATTTCTTTGTCGACCCGTCGCTGGACGCTCTCGCCTACGAGGACAGGGCTTTGCCCATAGCCTGCGGACAGACCATTTCGCATCCGCATACCGTGGCTTTCCAGACACAGCTTTTGGGTGTGAAACCCAACGACAAAATTCTGGAGGTCGGCACTGGCTCCGGCTACCAAGCAAGTATACTTGCCGTGATGGGGGCAAGGGTGCTTACCATCGAACGGCACGACGAACTTTTCCAAATAGCCCAGCAGCCTATAAGCCGGCTTAAATACTTCGTCCGCTTTTTCCATGGCGATGGCTATAAGGGCATCCCCACATCGGCACCGTTCGACAAGATTCTTATCACCTGCGGCGCTCCCATGGTTCCACCTGATTTGCTGAAACAGCTTAAAATCGGTGGCGTTATGGTGATACCAGTGGGCAACGAAAACTACGAGATGCGACGTATAACCAAGCTCAGCGACACCGAGACGAAAGAGGAGACTTTCGGCAATTTCAGTTTTGTGCCCATGCTCGAAAAAAAACAGGGCGGCGTTAACATATTCTTGTAGTTTTACATCTTTTAGAAATATAAGTTAAACAAGATAAATAATTAAAAATGAAAGACCTGACTCCCAACAACGGAATTTTTGAAATGCCAAAGCTGTCGTACGGCGCTTTGGGCGATGTGATAAGCAAAGAAACTTTGTTGTTCCATCACGGAAAGCACCTGAAGGCTTACGTCGACAACCTTAACAAACTCCTTCCCGGCAGCGGTTTGGAAAATCTGCCTTTGGCCGAAGTCGTGAAACGCTCTGAAGGCGCCATATTCAACAACGCCGGTCAGGTGTTGAACCACGCCATGTATTTCGAGCAGTTCAACAATGCCAACCACGAACCTGTTGGCAAAATTAAGGAATTGATAGATAAGACTTTCGGTTCTTTCGACGCTTTCAAGAAAGAATTTGAGCAGAAAGGAGCAACCCTGTTCGGAAGCGGCTGGGTATGGCTTTCGCTCGATGCCGAAGGCAAGTTGGTGATAACACAGCAGAAAAACGCCGAAAACCCTGTAACAAGTGGACTTATCCCATTGCTCACTTTCGACGTGTGGGAACATGCCTATTACCTCGACTACCAGAACCGCCGTGCCGACTATCTTGCCGCTTTGTGGCAGATTGTGGATTGGAACGTTGTGGAAAACCGCTTGTAACCAAAAGACTAGTACAAATAAAAAACGCAGGCATTAGCCTGCGTTTTTTATTGTCAAAACCCACTAAAACAGTTATTTATCATTTATAGTTACCTTTATTCCAGCGTAGAGCATAATGCCGGGTTGGGGCACTCCGCCATGGTCGCGGTAATGTTGGTTGGCAAGGTTGTGAGCTTCGGCGAAAAAGGTGGCTTTTTTCAGCGTGTATTCTATCTTTGCGTTGAACAGAAATACACCCCCGTATTCGCATATTTCTCCGTTTTCGTCAACATATTTGCCTTCGCGGTAGCGGTAGATGACGTCGAACTTTAGTTTGAGCGGAGTCCACGGAGCAAATACCACGTATGCCTGCGCTTTGTGCCGCAGATAGTCGAGCACCGAGCCGGAAATAAATTCCCCCGCATCCTGCGAAATATTGCAGAGAGAGTAGCTGAAACCCAAAGCCGGGATTGCCTTGCTGATGTTGAAACGTGCCGAAAGGTCGGCACCGAGGGCATCCACAGCGGTGTGGTTCATGGAGTGCCACACTTCCTCGTCGGGTTTGCGAATCCAGTCGATGACATCGCGGCCCGAACGGAAATAAGCCATTGCAGAGGCGTTTACGAACTTGTTGCTGTAACAGAGTTCCATCTCCCCCGACCACGCTTTTTCGCTGTTTAAATCGGGATTTGCCACCTGATTTGCGCTTTTATAGTAGAGGTCGGTGAATGAGGGCAGACGATAGCTCCTGCTTATGGCCATACGCAACTTTGTTTGCTTGCCGAAACGATAGGCGGCGTTTGCCGAAAGGCCGTAGTTCCACCCGAAAAAGTCGCTGTACAGGACCAGCACATTGGCCGATGCCTGCCATCCATTTTTGGCAAAGCCGTAGCCGGTGAAAAGGCTTGTTGCCACCCGTGATGAGGCTTTTGGATAGTCGTAGTTGAACAAAGAGATGTCGGTTCCGAGGGCGTTGCCCAATACGTTGCTCACAATGCCTTCGTGCCGCAATTCCGTGCCAGCCATTAGTTCGTTGCAACCAAATTTGTAAACAATTCTGTTGCGTAATCCCGATGTGGCGGAAAGATGGTGGTTGTGCCCCGAGTACCATTCAGGGGCTTCCACGTAGCCGTCGCGGAAAAGCTCGAAACGGTCGGCATGGATGCGAGTGTATATGTCGCTTTCCAAGCGCAAGCTGTTGCCGAAACGGTGCATGTTGCTTGCCGAGGCGGTGAGGGTGCGGGTGGCCTCGTACTGGTCGGGGTAGGAGGTGCTGTAAAAGGCTTGACTGCCGAAATTCTTCACCTGTCCGCCCAGCTGCAGCAGCCAGTGGTCGTTTTGCGAATGATGAGAGGCTTGTACAAACAGGCTTCCGTGACGGTAGTCGGTGTTGCGCATATAGCCGTCGCTGCGGTTGTACGAGGCCGCCATGGTGGTAATCCATTTGCCAAGAGGCTCGGAGACCAGGAGCGATAGTTTTCCTGTGCCGTAGCTTCCGCCGCTAATTTCCGCCAACAGCCGTTTGCAGTAGGCGTCGGAAACCACAATGTTTACCGCACCGCAGTACGACACAATGCCTTTGGCAAGCAACATGGAGGGCGAAAGCAGTTCCACGCGTTCCACCATAGCAATGTCGATAGGCATGTCGAGGTTGTGGTGCCCAGTCTGAGCGTCGGTGAGGTTGATGCCGTTGAGTAGCACCACCATCTGGTCGAAAGTGCCGCCATGCACCGAAATATCGCCTTGGACGTCGTTGATGCCGCGGCTGCGGATGTCGAGTCCGGGGATAAGGGCCAGCAGGTCGCCGACCGAACGTACAGATGTGTTATTGAAATCTTTTTTTGTTAGCACCGCCGCCGGCTGGGGGGTGCTGAGGGTGTCGGTGGATACGGATACAACAACCTCTGGCAAGGTTATCATATCCTCGGCATCCTCGTTTTGTGCCACAGCCTCGTTGCTGGGGAGCAACATCATAGCCACGGCACAGGCTGCCACCGCCTTGCGCAACTGCTTGTCGGCGATGTATGTGGCCACTCTGCCTATAGTTACCTCGCGGTGCAGCGAGTTGAAAACGGCGTATGCGCCACGGCAGTATCGTTTGAAACGAAATGCGTTGATGTGTTTTTTTAGCGTTTTTTTCATTTTTTTTTTTTTTTTACATGATTATTTGAGTTTTAGTGGGTTATTGAAAGGCAGCCCCTAACGGGGTTGTGATATGAAATGCGTGTTTTTATAACAAAAAAGGCGGCGAAAAAGCCGCCTTTTATATACCATTAGATTTTTCTATCTTATATCTTTCTCGTCGAGGGGGTTGGCGAGCAGGCCGGTGAATTTGCCCACGTTGTCGAAAGTCATGCGGGTGAATTTCTTGCCTTTTTTGCCTTTCACTTTCTGGCTGATAACCACGTAGAAATATTGTTTGGGTTTCTTGCCTTCCTCGTTACGGTATTTGGAGTCGTAGTCGTAGCGCACCACTTTTTCGATGTCGTATTTCTCGCCTTTCAGCTTTTCGGCAAGGTATTTCTGAATGGGACGCGGGTAGCGTTCGGGAGCCAGAGTTGTTCCCACCATAATCATGGTGCCATTTTCGGCCAGCACAGCGTCGAAATTCACTTTGGCGTTGTTTGTGAAATAGGCAACATAGTATTCGTTGTCGCGCATAACCCATTCGGGACCGGTTTTAACACGTGCGGCGGGGTAGCGTTTCTCGAAGTTTTTCTTCACGGCATCGGGAGGGGTAACAGTCTCCACCTCGGAGTCGATGTCGAGGTCTCTTCTTTTCTTGCTTTTTTTGTTGCCGTCTTTATCGGGAGCCACGGGCTCTTCACGTTCCGAGAGGTCGGCTTCGGGGTTGTTGCGGGCAATAAAGTCGCGGCGCACCACCTCGGGGTCGGGAGCGTTGGTCTTGGTGAGTTTTCCGCGGGTGTCGAAAATCAGTTCGAAATCGTCAGAGCCCACGCCCTTACGGGTGATTATCATGCGATAGTAGTTGTCGCCGCTCATCTCCTCGATATATTCGGTGGAACGGATTTTGAAACCGGGGTAGTTGTCCACAAAATAGGTGTTCATAATGGTGGGGCATTCCGATACGTCCACAACAAAGGCGCTGTACTGCCATTCGCCGTCGTCGGTGAAATAGGCTTTGCCTTTCTGACCTTCGGTGGTGAAATCGGCAACGTATTGTCCGGGTTGTTCAAACCAAGCGCTAACGGCATACGAGGTGTAAGTGTTTTCCATAGCCAGAAGCACCTGACGCGGCACTTGCGACTCTTTCACCTTTTTCTGTGCGTTGACGCTCGCAGTTATCATTATTATCGCCAATATGGCCAAAACTATTCTTTTCATGGTATGTAGTTTTTATAAATTGGTGTTTCTATTTTGGTAACTTTTTTGTTCTAATCTTTACGTTTAAACGATAAAAAATGTTTTTTATTGCCTATCTGAAAAGTACGTCTTTGCGGTCGGGACTGATGGATACGGCCTTGATGGGGGTGTGTACGGCTTTCTCAATTTCGGCAAGGTAGCTGAGGGCGTTTTTCGGCAGCTGGTCGAACGAGGGAGTGCCTTGCAGCTCGCATTGCCAGCCGGGGTATTCGTTCAGCACGGGTTTTATCTCCACCGAGTTGAACTCGAAGGGTATCTCTTCGGTCTCTTTTCCTCCGATGATGTATTTGTTACACATCTTGATGGTCTCGAAGTCGTTGAGCACGTCGATTTTTGTAACCAGCAGGTCGGTGACACCGTTAAGCATGCAGGCGTATTTCAGAGCGGGGATGTCGATCCAGCCGC
>DBXF01000063.1:9511-43736 GCA_002309295.1 Bacteroidales bacterium UBA1219
GCCCACGCGGGTGCAGTAGGCTTTGGTGATGCCGAACACCTTGTCGATTTTCGAAGGAGCCACGCCCAGTCCGGAGCAAACGCCGGCAGTTACTGTGGTTGACGAAGTTACAAAGGGATACGAGCCGAAATCGATGTCGAGCATGGAGCCTTGGGCGCCCTCGGCCAGCACGTTGAGGCCGTTGGCAAGGCATTCGTTGAGGAAATACTCGCTGTTTATCAGTTTGAAATTACGCAGGGTGTCGAGCGAGGCGAACCAGCGGTCCTCGTATTCCTGCAGGCTCATATTTTCGATACGGAAGCTGTCGATGTCGAAATCGAGCATCTCGGCGATGCGTATGTGCTGGAATTTCTGCAGTTCGAAACGTTCGCGGAAGTCGAATTCGAGGATGTCGCCCACGCGCAGACCGGTACGGGCTATCTTGTCGGTGTAGGCCGGACCGATGCCTTTCAGCGTGGAGCCTATTTTTTCGTTGCCTTTGGCTTGTTCGTTGGCGGCGTCGAGCAGACGGTGTGTGGGCAGTATCAGGTGCGCTTTCTTGGAGATGAACAGGTTTTTGGTGGCATCCACATCTTTCTTCCACAGTCCTTCAATCTCGCGTTCGAATATAACGGGGTCTATCAGCACTCCGTTGCCTATGACGTTTTTCTTGTCGGGATGGAAAACTCCCGAGGGTATTATGTGCAGCACGTGTTTTATTCCGTTGAACTCGAGGGTGTGTCCGGCGTTGGGGCCGCCCTGAAAACGTGCAACAACATCGTAGTTTGGCGTAAGCACGTCAACCACTTTTCCTTTTCCTTCGTCGCCCCATTGCAGGCCCAGCAATACATCAACTTTACTCATAAATGTTTATTTGTTTTATCTGCGTAAATATTTAATCGACAATGCGTTGTCGCCAAAACGGCGATTGTTTGGCAATGTCAATCCAACTTGCGAAAATACCATTTTTATCGGACTTTTGAAACAAAAATCGCCAAAAGATATTAGTTTTTTGTTGTTAATACTCGTTATGCGTTGATTTTCTTTAGGTTACTACTTCTCTCTCTGCCGTTTGAACCACTCCACAAAAGCGGGGAGTTCGGTCAGCGGTTTAAGGCCTTCTTTTTCAGGATTTTGTGGCACGGGGCATATCTCGAAATATCCCAGCAGGGTGGCGCAGTCGAACTCGCCGATAAGTGCTTCGATGGTGGAGTAGGTGCCCACCAGCATATCCTCGTTGTCGTTGTCGGCGCCGTCGAAAGCCACGCGCAGACCGAGGATGTCGGGTTCCTCGGCGGTTTCGAGGGGTTCGAAATACATCTTCTTGGTGTCGAAGGTGTATTTGTCGAAACGCACCTTCACATCCTTGCCGCTAGGCTGTTTGAAAGGGATGAACTCCCACCAGTCGATGTCGGGGGCTTCGTCGGTGAGTTTGAGCAGCGGTTCGAAGAAGTCCACATCGCCCTCGGCGGAGAACACCACACGACGGCCGTCGCTGTTGGGTTCGGACATGTCGAAAGTGAGTGCTGGACAGTATTTCTCCAGCTGTGCCTGCATCTGGTCGAGGAGCTGGTCTTGTGTGGCTTCGTCGTACTCCGAAAGCATGGTCAGCTGTTCGGCGTTGTCCTGAAACCATTTCCAGAAAATAGATGTGTCGTAGTTCATAATAAATTGAAAGTTGAAAATTGAAAGTTGAAATCTTTTAAATTGAAAATTGAAGGTTGAAAGTTGAAATGATTGGTATGATTATTTTTGTTTTTTTTCGTGTTTTTAGATGTTCCTTATTATTTTTTGTTACGTTGGGGAATAAGGTAGCTTGCCAGACGGGCCATCAGCGCCAGCACTATGGGGAACACTGCTGTGTTGAACTGCTGGGGGAGCCACGCAAAGCCTATCAAAACCACGGCAAGAAAGGCCATCGTGATGTACAGCACTATGCGGTTGCTTTTGCGCAAGCGGAACAGTATGTAAAGAAACAACGGATTGAGCCACAGCACGTTGAGATTCCATTTGGTACACCAGTGTATGGTGAAGAACCACATCACCAGAATGACTATCGACAACAGTCCCACCACCGAAAACAGCGGTATGTCGAGCCAGCGCAGACGCCATCCTCTTACGACTCCCGCAATGGTGAGCACAGCCACAACAAGGAAAAAGAGCCAGAAAACGAGGTCGGGCGATAGGCTTTCGTCGTTGGGCAGCTTGGTCTCAGTAAGTATCTGCACCGAGGGCTCGGCAAGGGGCTTGCCTGTGGCGGAAACCAAGGTGGTGTCGAGCTGGTCGTGCAGGTCGAAGGGGATGAACATATAGTCGTTGGTGGAGACGGGGCGGTCGCAGCGCATGCCCAGCAGCAGGTCCACACCGAACTGCCACCATTTGAGACGTCCCGTGTAGGGATAGATCATCTGGCGGTAAGTGCGGTTAGTGTCGGCGGTGCGGTTGACAAAGAGCGAGGGGTTGTCGAGGGCGTTGACAATCATGTCGCGGGCGCGGGTGGCGCAGTTGTCGCGGAAAAAGTCGTAGAGGTAGAAACGCTTGTCGGGAAGGCAGTTGTCCTCCAAGGCATCGAAGAGGCGGCGGCACTCGTCGGGGGTGAGGCGCAGACGCTGCTCCACAAGCGAGCGGCCCTCGTATTGGTACGACAGCACGAAATTGCGGTAGCTGCACGCCGACACGCAGTAATTGAGGTACCCACGGACGAAATTCCAGTACAGGTTGGGGGTGTCGAAATCGAAAGTGCCGTAGTTATACACTCGATCGATGCCGCTGGCGGGGTCGCACACACGTATGGAGGTGTGGCCAAAAGCGAGGTAATAGTCGTTGCCCGGACCGCAGGTGATAAGGCTGGCGAAAGCGCTGTCGGAGAGGGTTGTTTGTGAGTTGGCAAAACCGCCTGCCGTAAGAAATGCGGCAAAGAGAACGACTTTGGTAAATAGCTTTTTAATCATATCAAGTTGTTGTTTTTACGTTTGCAAAGATACGATTTTTTGGTGAAAAGTGATTAGTGATTGGTGAAAAGATTTTATAGGGTGGTTGTTAGGGGCGAAAAATTTTTCGCCCTTTCTAGATAATTGAGATTTTTTTCATTACGCTCCGCGGCGTTACGCTCCGAAGCGGAGATATTGGCGTTTGTATCGGGGGTAGGGATAGTGGGTTGAGTGGATAATAATCTGTTTCCAATTGGTTGTGGAACGAAAGATGTGGGCTGATGCTAAAGAACTGCCTCGGATGTGTTTTTATAAGAGTACAGCTGTCATTCTCTTTCTTTACGCGTCAATTTTTTAAGTCCAAAGCGGGTTCTTATTAGCAAGGAGGTGTTCTCGTCATATTGCAACTGTGTTTCATCGCCATACCAATACATGTATGCACTTCCATAGACAGATCCTTCGCCAGAAGAAAACGCATATTTCAAAGTGTCTTTAAACTCGCTAGAATGATATCCTTTTAATATTGCATTATCCGTATGCCAGTATGCACCATAAACACTCACCGTGGTGTCTGTTAAAAAGTCTAATTTCAATAAATATAAGTCGTGCCATTCATAATCTCCATTTTGTCCACTATCAGTATAATCACCTTCCCAATATGTTTGGTACAGTTCGTTGTGAACAATTGTCGGCGTATTGTCTTCCGTTTTTTCGCAGGAGGCGAATATCCCAATAACGAGAATTGCCATTCCCAATAAAAGTATCTTTTTCATCTTGTTTTGTATTTTGTTGATTGAACAATTTGGTTTTCGTCTGCAAAATTACGAAAAACATTTGAATTTCATCGAAAAATATCCACTTTTTGTAAAAAAAACACCTTTTGAAGTGTCTATACAATAATTTTTGAGTTTTTCAGTTTTTAATAGTCTAAACAATAACGACAACTACATACCTATGAGAAAACACATTTTGGCTCTGGCCGCAATGGTACTGATAGCTGGCGTAGTAAGCGCCGCACCGAAGAAAGGATACAAGATAACCGTCCAGATTAAAAACGCCAAGGACACAGTGCTGTATATGGGCTATTATTACGGCAAATATACTCCTGCCATGGACACCGCCCGTATCAACAAAAAAGGTCAGTTCGTTTTCGAAAGCGCTACCAAGGAGGTGAAGCCGGGAGTGTATTTTTTCTCAAACCCCGAAGGCCGCTATGCTGAGTTTATCATCAATATCGACAAACCCACTTTCACCTTCAAGACCGACGAGGTGAACTGGATTACCAACATGCAGGTCAGCGGTTCGCCCGAAAACAAGGCTTTCTACGACTACCAAAAGGTGTCGAATTTGTATTACCACAAGGTGGATTCTATCAACAAAACCACATCCGACAAGGATCTGGCACGGAAGAAAGCCCTTGCGATGCGCTCGGAGCTCGACAGTGTGAACTTCTCTTTTATCAACGCCCATCCCGAATATCTTTTCTGCAAGATGCTCAAGGCCACCCGCGATATTGATGTGCCGATAACCAACGAAAAAGGCGACACCCTTACTAAAATAGAACGTGCCGAGTATTACGGCGAACATTATTTCGACAACATGTCGCTCGACTGCGACGCCATGGTGCGCACCCCTTCGGCGGTGTTCTACGAACGCGTGGAACGCTTTTTCGACGGCTATCTGGGCAAGGCCACTCCGGAGGTTATCTGTGAGTTTGTGGACAAGGTTATAGACAAATCGCGTCCTTCGAAGGAAGTGTTCAAATTTTTGGTAAACCACCTTGCCGAGAAATATCTGCGTAGCAATGTGATGACCCACGACGCTGTGTATGTGCACATGATAGAGAAATACTACGCCACCGGCGAGGCGTTCTGGGCTTCGCCCTCCGACATCGATGCCGAGGTGGAGCGTGCCACCAAATGGAAACGTCTGCTGGTGGGCGAAAAGGCTCCGGAATTCGGCGTGCTTTACAACGACCAATGGCACCACCTTTCGGACATCAAGAACAAATACACCCTGCTTATTTTCTGGTCGCCGACCTGCGGACACTGCGCCACCATCATCCCAGCGTTGCACGATTTCTACACCAAAAACGCCAAGAAATACGACATAGGCACCTTTGCCATAAATACCGACATCCACGAGGAAGAAAAATGGCTGCAGTTTATCAAGGACAAGAACCTCTACGACTGGAACAACTACAACGGCGGTGTGGCCAATGTGGATTGGAAAGACTTGTACGACGTCATCTCCACCCCCGTTATCTATCTGCTCGACAAGGACCACAAGATTCTTGCCAAGAAAATCGATGCAAAGATGCTGGAAGAGATTTTCAATATTCTGGAACCCGATTCCAAATAATGAATTGAAAGTTGAAGGTTGAAAGTTGAAATTTTCCTTGCCCTTCGGGCAGAAATCTTGGAAGTCAATACAATATTTCGCCTTCGGCGAAAGCAATTTACAAGATTTTTAGATTTCGCTTGCCGAAGGCAAGCAGGAAAACACAATAATCAACAAAATCTCGTGAGCCGAAGGCGAGCAGGGGAAAAAATCAGAACTTCGCCCGACGTACCGTAAACCACACCGAAGCCATCGACAGTACTAAAACAAGGGCGAAAACCGATGCAAAATCGGCAAAACGCATCGCCACGGGGAAAGCTTCGACAATGAAATTGTCGCCCATCTTCACAATGCCGAACTGCTGTTGCAAGAAACACAGCACAAAACCGGCTGCAAGGCCGATAAATACGCCAACGACGGAAATAAGCACGCCCTCCACAAAGAAAATCCGTCGCAGAGTGCTTTTTGTGGTGCCGAGACACTGCATCAGGCGGTTGTCGTCGCGCTTGTCGATGATGAGTAGCGAGAGCGAGGCTATGAGGCTCAGCGAGGCGATAAGTATTATCAGCGACAGGATAAGATAAATGCCCAGTCGCTCCGAGGAGTAAATCTTATAATACAGCGGCTGTTGCTCGAAACGGTCTTTCACCCAGTATTTGTCGCCCAAGGTGCTGCGCAGACTTTCCTTGACTTTTTCCACCGAGTGTTTTTCGTCCAAGGTGAGGGCGAGCATTGTCACTTCGTCGTCGCTGTAGTCGAGCAGGCTACGCACAAAGCCTATGTCGGCAACGCCGTATTTCGAGTCTATCTCGCTCTGCACCGAGAAAAAGTCCAGCACGGCTGCGTACTGTGTGTTGAAGGCGTCGTCGATGGTAAGTCCTATGCCCGCCTTGCGTTTGGGGATGTGCACCACCAAAGGAGTGGCATCCATATAGTTGATACCCAGGGCAAAATACAGGTTGCCGCCGAGCAGTATGCCGTATTCGCCGCTGTCGTTTTTCAGCTCGTAGTTAACAGGTCCTTCCGAGAGGTTGTTTATCAGTCCGCTCTGCCGCAGGTAGTTGCCGTCCACGCCGCGGAGCATCAGTATTTGCTCGTTCTGTTTGTATATCACCCACGCGTTTTCCTCTACAATTTCGCTAACGCCGACAACACCCTCGGTGTTTTTTATCTTGTCCATAGGGAACCCGTCGGCGGTGTGGAAACTCTTTCCTTCACGAGCTTCGATGACAATTTCGGGGTCGAACACGTTGAACAGCGACTGTGTGAGGTTGCCGATGCCGTTGTAAACCGAGAGTACCATTATCAGTGCCATGGAGCCCACGGCAATGCCTATCAGCGAAATCCACGAGATTACGTTGATGATGGTCTTGCGTTTGCGCGAGAACAGGTACCGTCGGGCTACGAAGAACGGCAGGTTCATTGTTTAAGCAGTTTTTCGATGTTTTGGATATAGTCCAGCGAGTCGTCGAGGAAGAAAGAGAGTTGCGGTATGATGCGCAGCTGTTTACCCACGCGGAGGCCGAGGCGTCGGCGCAGGTCGGAGGTGTTGTCCTGTATGGCGGTCATCACGTCCTCTTTTTTTGCTCCGCCGATGGGGAAGATGCTCACCCATACTTTGGCCACCGAGAGGTCGGGGCTGATGCGCACCTCGGTTACTGTTATCATCGAACTGCCAAAAATGCTTTTTGTCTCCTGCTGGAAGATGTTGCCCATCTCTTGTTGCAGGAGTCGTGATATTTTCTGTTGTCGTGTAGTTTCCATTCTGTGTTGTTTTTATTAAAAAAGCAGGAAGTTTTTCAACGACCTGCTTTTTTGCAAACCTTAAAAAATGATATTAATAGAAAACTATTCTGTTGTCCACAATTTTGGTGCGTTCTTTCAGCACGTTGAACACCGAGCGCAGTTTCTGAGTGCTTTCCATTTCCATCTGAGTGGCCATCATTGCGCCGTCGATAGAAACTTCTATTGGGGTGATGTTGTCAACGTTTACCAGATAAACGCCGTAGGTGCCTTTTATTGGTTTCAGCAGTCCGGGTTGTTTAGCTGTGGCTGTTTTGGCTATGGCGGCCATTTCGGGACCGTAGTTGCCGAAATAGTAGCTGTTGAAATTAACACCGTTCACGCTGTCCACAGTGCTTTGCAGCTGTGTAGCAAGAGTTTCGAGGTCTTTGGAGGAGGCCATGGCTTTCTCAGCTTTTTCGGCGAGCAGTTCTATTTTCTTTTCGTTGCGCACCTGCGGTTCGATGTAAGTACGTACCTGTTCGAAAGGTGCCACGCCTTTATTGCGTATGGTCTTAAGGGAGGCAACGATGTAGGTGTTGTCCGATTCGTAAACGGTTTCCGAAACATCGCCTTCCTTGCGGTCCTCGTTGAAAGCCCAGCGCACTATTTCACGTGCTTCGGAAACGCCCTGCAGCGATTTCACGTTCGACGGGGTGAAGTCGGCATTGTGCACTATCAGATTGTCTTTTTGTGCTAAGGATAAGAATTGGTCGTGGCTGCCGCAGCTGGAGAGGAACTGGTTGGCTTTTTCGTAAGCGGCTTCGTAAGTTCCTTTGCTGGCTTCTATCTTACGGGTGATGAGAGCCACGCGGTATTTTTTGTTTTCGGGGGTCTTGCCTGTAACTTTCACAATCACATAACCCGCTTTGTCGGGACGTTCTATTTTGAAGATGCCGTTGACGGGGGTTTCGATGATTTTTTCGTTGAGAAATCCCATGTGGCCGTCGGGAGTCCATTTAAGGTCGCCCATGTTTTCGGTTTTCTGGGGGTCGTCGGAGAACTGGCTTACTGCTTCCTCGAAACTCATCTTGCCGGTCTTAACGAGGTTTTCTACGCTGTCGGCCAGAGCTTTGGCTTCGGCTTCGCTACGGCTAATGCCTTCGCCGACTTTATTGTTGAGGATGTGTATTGCCGAAGCGCGGAGGCTGTCGGGACGCATCTCTATTTTCAGCACTTTGGCCATCACCCAAGTCTCGTTGAGGAGCACGGGTTCTACGTAACCGCCCTGTGCTGTTCTTCCGATGATGCTGTCGAGACCTACATATTCGGCAAAACCAGAGGCTTTGGTATAGGTGGAGTCGTACCAGCGGTCCGACACTTGGTTTACGAAACTGCCAACGAAAGCGTCTTCAACGGTCTGGAACTCAGTCCAAACACGTCCCACGCTGTCGGCTATCTCTTCCATGTCTTTCTGAGTGGGGATAACGGGGAACTGTATGAAGTCGATGTCGCGGGCGTCTTCCTGTTTGAACATGTTTTTGTATTTCTCGTAATAGTTCTTGAGGTCGGCGTCGGTAACTTTCACTTCTTCGTCCTTAACGTTCTGCACCGAGAGGGCTACAACGCGAGCGTTGACATTGTTGGAAGCGAAGGCGGCCACTTGTGCGCCCATGGCTTTGGGAGTGTAGAAACTCTTGCTGAGCAGGATGTTGTATTTCTCGAGGGTGCGCGATTTGCGTACGTAGTTTTCCAAGTCGATCCACTGCAGTTTCTCATCGTCGGGCATCTGATCGAAATTGCGTATGGCCTGAGCCACGGCCTGTGTCCTGTACTGTCCTGTGGCGGGGTCGGTGAAATACTGGCGCAGCTGGGGGTGGATGAATTCGCCCACGTACATGTCGTTCATCTCTTTTTCGGTAACTGTGATGCCCAGTTTTTCTAATTGTTTGCCGAGGATTTTGTCTTCGAGCATCTCGTTCCAAGTCTGTTCGCGGAGCTGGAAGGATTCGTCGTTGGAGAGTTGATCGATGCCACGCTGTCTTTTGAGCATGTCTTCGTTTTGTTTGACTTTTGCGTCAAAAGCGTTGTTAAGGATCGTTTCTCCGTCGATTTTTGCCAAATCGGGAATGTTCGACTGCCGTTTGAAAACGTCGCCTATCACAAAGGCCACAATTGCTATGCCTACAACGGCTACAGCTAATCCCGAGTGTTTTCTAATTGTTCCAATTATTGCCATATTTATATCATTTTTTCGTTTAAAAACAAGGTGCAAATTTACGATTTTTTTTCCGATTGTGGCCTTTTTTTTCTGTTTTTTTTTTGTTGGCACGTCCTATTTATATAATAATCAAAAAGTTGTCCTGCCGACAAGAGCCTTCTGCCGATGCCGTTGCGTGTGCGGCGGGGCTTTGCCAAGCAGGTTGGCGGATGGGTTTGAGGGTATCGGCGGTACGTTTTTTTAGGCCATCTCTGGGCCGTCGTCGTCGTTGTACTGGTAGTTCTCCCAGTGCTGCACTTCCGATTTCATCTGCATACGTGTGAGTCGGCGTTTTCCGGCTTTCCATATCTTTATGTCGAAATAGATGAATAGTCCGAACAGTGCCAGCGATATCACGGGATTGTATTCAGAGAGCAAAGTGCGGCTGAAAATCAGTGCGTCGAAAGTGCCGTGCATCATCAGCGGCACAAACAATGTCTTGAAAAGGTTCGACGAATGGTCGCGTTTTTCAAATTTTGCCAACGATAGATAATATCCCATCGCTACGCCGAAGAGGAAATGTCCGGGCACCGACACGGCGGCCCGCAGCAAAGCGGTGTACAACGACGATGTGAAGTCGCCGCTCCCCAAAACGTACGAGATATTCTCCACTCCGGCAAAACCCAGCGAGAGCACCGCCGCATACACCACCCCGTCGAAATACTCGTTGTAATGCTTGCTGCCCCATATAAAGATGAATAAAAGCACGAGTTTGCTCAGCTCCTCGCTGAATCCCGCCACCACAAAGCCGTGGTACAGACTGTAGTACAGCACCGAGCCCTCGGACGCCGCGGCCAGGTGGGTGCCCATCAGCCAAGTTTCCAGAAAAATGGCCGGCACAACCGACAGGCAGCCCGCAAAGAATGCTCTTACAAGCATCCCGAAAGGCTCCTTGCCGAACTTGTCCTTATGGTATATGTAGATGGTGAGCAACACCACCGGCAGAATGGCAAGGCCTATGAGAATGAGAATTGTTGGCATTGTGATTTTTTTTGCAAAGGTACGAAAAAAAAAATTAATTGAAAAATAATGAAATCTTTTTTTGGAAAATTAAACAATAATATGTATCTTTGTCGATATAAAGTTTATCGAAATAATTTCGTTATCACTTAATAATTAGACATAAACGATGAAAATATTAGTTTTAAATTGCGGAAGCTCGTCTATCAAATACCAGCTGATAGACATGGCCAACAACGCAGCCGTAATGGCAAAAGGTTTACTTGAACGTATAGGTCTGGAAATGGGTGAATTCACCCACAAATACCATGGCGAGAAGCACTACGAGCAGCTCCCCATCCCCGACCACACAGCAGGTATCAAAATAGTGCTCAACGCACTTACCGACCCCAAAATCGGCGTTATTAAAGACCTCAACGAAATCGGCGCAGTAGGCAACCGCGTGGCTCACGGCGGCGAGCTGTTCAAAGGTAGCTGCCTCGTAAACGACGACGTTATCGAGAAAATCAAATCCCTCACCGACCTCGCCCCGCTGCACACCCCCGGCAACCTCGCAGGTATCTACGCCATGCAGAAAGTTCTGCCCAACGTGAAACAGGCTGTGGTGTTCGACACCGCTTTCCACAGCACACTGCCCCCGAAATCGTTCCTCTACGGTCTGCCCTACGAATACTACGAAAAATACGGCATACGCCGCTACGGTTTCCACGGCACCAGCCACAAATTCGTGGCCGAAAAAGCCGCCAAAATGATTGGCAAGGACTGGAAAGACCTCAAGATAGTTAGCTGCCACCTCGGCAGCGGCGCTTCCATAGCAGCCATCGACCACGGCAAATCGGTTGACACCTCCATGGGTATGACTCCGCTTGAAGGCCTCATCATGGGTTCCCGTCCCGGCGACGTGGACCCCGGCGCCCTGCAGTTCCTCTTCGAGAAAGAACTGGCCAACGGCAAGACATGGAAGGACATCGTTACCATGCTTAACAAAAAATGCGGCCTCGTTGGTATCAGCGGCGGCAAACAGGATATGCGCGACATACGTGCCGGCCGCGACGCTGGCGACGAACGCTGCACCTACGCTTTCGACATGTTCGCCCAAAGAGTGAAGAAATACATCGGAGCCTACATCGCCGAAATGGGTGGCTGCGACATAGTGCTGTTCACAGGCGGCATAGGCGAAAACGCTTGGTTTATGCGTCACCCCATATTGGAAAACATGGAATGCCTCGGCATCAAAGTGGATATGGAACTCAACGACAAGACTGCCGGCGAGGACGGAGTTATCTCAACCCCCGACTCCCCGGTTGCAGCCATCGTGGTTACCACCGACGAGGAATACGTTATCGCAAGCGACACCTACAACCTTGTGAAATAAACTCGCAAACACATTATATATATAGGGGGAGGAAATTCGGTTTTCTTCCCCTATTTTTTGTGATTTGGAACGGATGTGAAAATGAAAAGAAGTATACTATGCAATACACTGTAAATTACTTCATTACTGCCGACGGATGGTATTTAGGCAGGTGCAGGGAGTTGCGCGGAGCCCTCACGCAAGGCAGGACTTTCGACGAGCTGATGGTGAATATGAAGGAAGCCATCTCGCTTTCGCTCGAATGTAAAGGGGAATCCTGTGCCGATTTCGACCTTAACCCCGTCCATCAGTCTGAGGAGGAGTGGAGTAGGTAGTGAGGGTAGGGGATAAAAAAAATCAAAACCCGCCACAAGTAATCTTGCGGCGGGTTTTTGTTTTGCGGAAAGGAAGGGATTCGAACCCTTGAAGCGCTTTTGACGCTTACTCGCTTTCCAGGCGGGCCAGTTCAACCACTCCTGCACCTTTCCGTTTTTTCGGTTTGCAAAGGTACGATTTTTTTTTCGTATCTGCCAATTTTTTTTCGCGACTTTTGCTATCTATTGAAAACCAATTTGTTGCAATTGGGTATTTTTAGCACTATGGCGCGAACGACGATGGCGGTGTCGCGTTTTTTTGCCGTTTTTGGTGTCGTTACATCTCCAAAACCAGACGGAAACCGTAGTAGCTGTATTTCAGTTGAGGGTTGTAGTTGCAACGGTCGGTTATGCGGCATCCGCGGGTGGGGCTTGTGTAGCATCCGCCTTTGAGTATGCGTTCCTCGCCATGGCGCGGACCTTTGGGGTTTTCCTGAGCGTTTTTGGTGTATGGACCTTGGTAGTCGCTGCACCACTCCCACACGTTGCCGCTCATGTCGTAGAGTCCCAGTTCGTTGGGCTTTTTAAGTCCCACCTTGTGGGTGTGCGAGTTGGCGTTGGGGCCGTACCATCCGTACGAGCCGAGGTCTTGGTTGCAGCCGGCGTATTTGTAGTTCTTGCTTTTCTCGCCCCCACGAGCGGCATATTCCCATTCGGCCTCGGTGGGCAGACGGAAAGTGCGTCCGGTGAGTCGGTTCAGTTTGTCGATGAAAATCTGTATGTCGTCCCAGCTCACGCGTTCTACGGGCAGGCTGTCGTGTTTCCATTTCGACGGATTTTTTTCCATAACGGCCATCCAGATATCCTGAGTAACTTCGAATTTGCCTATGGCGAAGTCGCTGACAGTTACTTGGTGGGCGGGGAATTCGTTGTCGTAGCAGTCCTTGTCCTTGGGGTTGCTGCATCCCATGGTGAAGGTGCCGCCTTTAACCTTTACCATGTCGAAAGTGAGATCCTTGATGGTGATAGTGATGATATTGGTGTCCACCACTTTAGCCTCGGTGGAGTCGGTGGCCACGGTGTCGGCCTCGATGGGGTATTGTGCTTTTGCCACAAAGGCCGCGAGAACGAAAAGTGTAAATAATAGTGTGTGTTTCATTATTTTACAGCTTTGCAGATATTATTTTCCGAAAATTTGTTTCAGTTTGTTTTCGAGCTCGTCTCCGCGCAGGTTGCGAGCGATAACACGTCCATCCTTGTCGATAAGCACTGTGGCCGGTATGGAGGTGATGCCGTAGGTGGCTCCGCCGGAGGATGTCCATCCGTTGAGGTCGCTCACGTGGTTTGGCCACACCAGTCCGTCGCTCTTGATGGCTTGTGTCCACGAGTTGCGGTCGCGGTCGAGGGAGACGCTGAAGATGTCGAATCCCATCGATTTGTATTTGTGGTAGAGTTTCACCACGTTGGGGTTTTCGTTGCGGCAGGGGCGGCACCACGATGCCCAGAAGTCGAGTAGCACCACTTTACCACGTAGATTACTGAGTTTAAGGATTTTGCCTTCAGGCGATTTCATCTCGATGTCGGGGGCGGGGGTGCCGGGCAACATCACCGATTTCACTTTCTGGTCGATGTATTTCACCGTCTGGTCGTTGGGATAGTCTTTGATAAGGGCGTCGCGCACTTCGACGTAGAGCGGGGCGTAGGTGTCGAACTGGTTTTCAAAGAAAGTCACCAGCAGTGCGCTGAAGAGTCGGCTTTTGTTGTCGCGGAGCAGTTTCTCTATCTGGTCGAAGGTGGCGGGCACCATGGTCTCGAAAGCGTTCTGTATCTCCCTGCGACGAGCATCGTTGGCGGTCTGGTATTCGCGGTTGAGGGCCTCCACCGGCTCGTTGATATCGAGGAATTTTTTATAGAGCAGCATCTCGTCCGACGATTTCACGTTGCTTATTAGCACTGTCTGGCCGAGGCTGTAGTCCACCACTATTTTCGCTTTCGGCTCGAATATGGCGTAGGAGGTCAGTCCCGAGGGCTGGAATTGCAGCAGCAGCAGGTTTTTGTTGGCGTTGTCGATTTCGAAACTGTAGGCTCCGTTGTCGGGAACCACGGTCTGCAGCGGTACCAGTTTGTTGCCGTCCACGGAGTTTATCACCATTTCGGAGCATTGTGTTTTTCCCGAGAGCTTTCCCGAAACTTTGGTTACCTGTGCCACCAGTCCTTGAGAGGCCATCGCAGCGATGAGTGCGAGTATTACAAATGTGTTTTTCATAGGTGTGTGTTCGATAAAATGTTAATAATCATTGATATGACAAAGACTGCAGAGCCTTCCGGCGCATAGCATATCAAGTTGCAAATTTACGCTTTTTTTTTGGATTTTGGCTCGTATGGCAAATAATTCTTTCAAAGATGTGTGCCAAAAGTAATGATTTCCCCGCCAGCATAGGCTCTCAAAATAATTGTTGAACACGGATGGAACGGACGGGACGGATTCCCGAGGGCATCCGAAAAATCGTTGTCAGTAAATTTGAACCGGAATAGCACAAATTCGACAAATAAGTGGTTTTCAAACTCCGTTTTGCATTTGTCAAAAATAAATCGTATATTTGCAGTTTGCTTTTTTTGTGAAAAAAAGGCATGTAAATTATTGTTTTTTGACAAGAATAAAAACTGTAAAGATATGAAAAACAGTGATATGGATCCTGTGATACTGTCGGCTCTGCGCGAAGACATAGGCGACGGCGACCACAGCACATTGGCCTGCATTTCGCCCGACAACCGTGGCAAAGCCCGCATGATTGCCAAGGCCGACGGAATTATTTGCGGCATTCCGGTAGGAAAACGTGTGTTCGAACTGGTGGACCCCACGCTGGTGGTAACCACCTACAAAACCGACGGCGAGGCCGTTGCCAAAGGCGACCTGATACTTACGGTGGAAGGACCTTCGGGCTCGATACTCACCGCCGAGCGCACCGCCCTCAACTTTATGCAGCGTATGAGCGGCATAGCCACCCAAACCCATGCTATGACCGACATGCTGAAGGGCATGCACACCAAACTGCTCGACACCCGCAAGACAACGCCCAACCTGCGCATTTTCGAGAAATATGCCGTTAAAACCGGCGGCGGCGAGAACCACCGTTTCGGACTTTACGACATGATAATGCTGAAGGACAATCACATAGACTTCGCCGGAGGCATCGAGAAAGCCATTGCCAAGACCAACGACTACCTCAAGGCCAAGGGCAAGAACCTCAAAATTGAGATAGAGGTGCGCAACCTCGACGAGCTGAACCGCGTTCTGGCTGTGGGCAACGTGCACCGCATCATGCTCGACAATTTCACTCCCGAACTGCTGAAAGAGGCCGTGAAAATCATTGACGGACGCTACGAAACCGAGGCTTCGGGCGGAATTACCGACAAAACTCTTCTGCAATATGCCGAGAGCGGGGTGGACTACATCTCCGTCGGCGCGTTGACGCATCACATTAAAAGTCTGGACATTAGCCTTGTGGTGTAAGCCATGAAAAGGATAGAAAAGTTGAAAAAACGCAAGGAAAGTCTGGTGGAGTATTTCCAGAAACTCCCCCGCAAGCTGCTCTACAAGCGGCCTGTGCGTAAGTTTCTGCATCTTATCAAGCAGATAACGCTGCCGGGCTTCCAGGGTGTGCCCATTTTCGATGTGCTAGAATTTTTTATCAGTAACCTGCTCAAGGAATCCATCGCCAACCGTGCCAAGGCCATGGCCTTTTCGTTTTTCCTGGCGTTGTTTCCCATGCTGCTGTTCCTGTTCTCGCTGTTGCCCTATTTCCCCATTCAGGGCATTATCAACGAGCTATATTCGGCCCTCAACGAGATGCTGCCCGCCGATGTCTATGCCAAGGTGATAAACACTATGGACGAGATACTTACGCACAAACATACGGTGTTGCTATCTGTCGGATTCTTAGGCACTTTGGTAGTGTCCGTCAACGGTATGGACTCCATAATGCAGGCTTTCAACCAGTCGTTGAACATCATCGAAACACGTAGTTTTGTAAAGCGAAAACTGCTGTGTCTGTACCTCGTGCTGCTGCTTTTTGTGCTTGTGGCGGTAGTGCTTACCATTATGATGGGATACAAACATTTCACGGCCTATCTGCTTTCGCGGGATTTGATTGCCGAAAATTTCTGGTACTACGCCATGAATGTGGGCAAATGGATTCTGATGATTGCCATAGGTCTGTTTGTGATTTCGTCTATCTACTACGTGGCTCCCGTTAAAAAACAGCGTCTGAATTTCTTTTCTGCAGGAGCGTCGCTCTCCACGGTGCTTTTCTTCCTTGTAACAGCCGGTTTCCGTCTGTACATCGAGAATTTCTCCAACTACAACGCCCTGTACGGCTCCATCGGAACGCTGATAATAGTGATGCTGTGGATTCAGCTCAGCTGTATGATACTTCTTATTGGTTACGAACTGAATATCAGTATAGTAACCACCAAAAACAAAGACAATCCGTTTATACACGGAAAGATAGTGAACAAACCTGCAGAAGCTGAAGTGGCTGCAGAAAATGAAAATAATAACGTAGAAAATAATTAATATGGAAATAATGATTCCTCAAGGCATTGAAAACGAGCTGACTAAGCTTGTGACCGAAAACGATTCGGCATCGAACTGTGGCTCGGGACTGCTGCCGGTGTTCGCCACTCCAGCGCTTGTGGCCTTTATGGAGCAGACGGCACATACTAGTATCGGTCATCTTTTGCCCGAAGGTAGCACCAGCGTTGGCGCGGAAATCAATGTAAAACATCTGAAAGCCACGCCGTTGGGGATGCAGGTGCGATGCCACTCCAAACTCGTTGAATCCGACGGCCGCAGGCTGGTGTTCAACATCGAGGCTTACGACGAAGTGGCCAAGATAGGGGAGGCGGTGCATATCAGATACATCGTTGATTCCAAACGTTTTATGGATAAATTAGGAAAGAAATAATTGTTACTGAATAAACTTCTCAAACCATGATAATAATCAAAGAAGGCAACAAAACGGTAGAGAACAAAAGCACTGCCGCGAAATTTAAAATGATAGCCAAAACCATGTTCGGGCTGGAGGAGGTACTTGCCGCCGAGCTTAAAGAGCTGGGTGCCGAGGACATCACCCCCGTAACCCGTGCCGTGACCTTCACCGGCACTATGGAAACCCTCTACAAAGCCAACTACTGCTGTCGCACCGCCCTTGCCATACTCAAGCCCTTCGCCGAGTTTGAGGCCAACAACGAGCATGAGCTCTACGACAACGTTTATAAAATCGAGTGGGAGAAAATTCTCGACGTCGACTGCACCTTTTTCATCGAATCGGCGGCCAACAGCAAGATTTTCACCAATTCGTACTACGCCGCCCTCAAGACCAAGGACGCCATTGTGGACCGTTTCCGCTCCATGTTCGGCAAACGTCCCTCTGTGGATACCGAAAATCCTACGTACAAATTCAACATACACATATACAACAACAAAGTAACTCTGTTGATGAACAGCTCCGGCGAGTCGCTGCACAAACGCGGCTACCGTCAGGCGGTAGGCATCGCTCCTATCAACGAGGTGCTTGCTGCAGGAATGATACAGCTAAGCGGCTGGAAAGCCGACTGCAGTTTCTTCGACCCCATGTGCGGCTCGGGAACGATACTCATCGAGGCGGCGATGTTCGCCAACAACATACCGGCGCAGTACTACCGTCACGGTTTCGGATTTATGAAATGGAAGGAGTTCAGCAGGCCCGACTGGCGACGTGTCAAGGAACAGGCCGACCGTCAGATACGCGAGTTTGAGTACGAGATTTGGGGCTCCGACATCGATATGGGCGTGCTGCAGCAGGCCGAGACCAACCTCAAATACGCCAAGCTGCACCACGACGTGATGCTTTACAACGAGTCCATCGAAACCAAGGAACCGCCCGAAGGCGAGTGCATCATTATCACCAATCCGCCTTACGGCGAACGTATAGCTGTGGAGGACCTCAACAGCATGTACACCATGATTGGCAACACTTTCAAGAACCTCTACGGCGACGGCAAGACGGCCTGGCTCATCACCTCCGATTTCGAGGCTATGAAAAACATCGGCCTGCGTCCCTCGCGCAAGATACACCTCTTTAACGGTCCGCTGGAATGCCGTTTCCTGAAATTCGACCTCTACAGCGGCTCCAAGAAAGACAGATATAAATAATTGAAATACACAGAATAACGAATATAATAATTGAAAACGATGAAAAGATACATAATCCTGATACTGGCTTTGGCCGCAGTGCCCAGCCTTTTTGCACAGATCAACCGTGGCGGCGAGCCTTACGCTTTCGCCAACAGCTTGGACAATCCCGTCGAGGTGGTGATGCCCGCCGTGGATGTGGAACAGTATATGCTTGAGGACGAGCGTAATACCGACTCCAAACATCCGTTCCGTTTCGGTGCCGAACTCGACACCAACCTCTCGCTCGCCAATTCCGGCGCATGGCAGCAACTGCCCAACGGCGACCGTGTGTGGCAGCTGAAAGTTACCTGCCGCGGGGCAAAGACGCTGAATTTCATCTTCGACCGCTTTGTAATCCCGCAAGGTGGCCGTATGTTCATCTACACCCCCGACCGCAAGTACGTTACGGGTGCTTTCACCGAGCAGAGCAACAATCCGGAGCATGTGTTCTCCACTTCGCTGTATCCCGGACAGTCGGTGATAATGGAATACTACGAACCACTGTCGGTGCGTGGCACCAGCGAGATTACCCTCTCCACCGTTATCCACGGCTACCGCGACATATTGTTCAAATCCGACAAGGGAGCTTACGGCACTTCGGGCTCGTGCAACATAAACATCAACTGTCCCGAAGGAGCCAACTGGCAGATGGAGAAACGCGGCGTGGCGTTGATAATCAACCGTGGCAGTGCTCACTGTACAGGGGCGTTGATAAACAACACCGCCAACGACGGCACTCCCTATTTCCTCACCGCCAACCACTGTGTGAGCGGATATGGCTCCAGTCCGTCGAACTTCGTTTTTGTTTTTATGCACGAGTCGGCCACCTGCAATGGTACTTCAGGCCCTACCATATATTCTGTCAACTATGCCTCGCTTATAGCTACCGCCTCCAACTCCGACTTTGCTTTGCTGAAACTAAATGACACCGTGCCTTTGTCGTACAACCCGCTGTATCTCGGCTGGTCGCGTTCCACCACGGCACCCACCTCTATGACCTGCATACACCATCCCAGTGGCGATTTGAAAAAGATCTCCCACGCTGGTGCGGGCAGTAGTTCTACGTATCTCGACAACACCACCGATGACGGTACCCACTGGTGCGTGTCGCGATGGCTGCAAGGCACCACAGAGGGCGGCTCGTCGGGTTCACCGTTGTTCAACCAGAACCACCAGATTATAGGCCAGCTGCACGGCGGCGACGCTTCGTGCTCCGACCCGCAGGGCTCTGACTACTACGGCAAATTTTCCTATTCGTGGACAAACAACAATGCCTCGTCGTCGTCGGAACGCCTGAAAGACTGGCTCGACCCCAACAACACCGGAGCCGTTACCTGCCCCGCCTACGACCCATGCACCTCGTCGCTGAGCAGTGATGTGGTGGTTAGCAACAACGGAATTGATTCCACTTACTGCAACATCTCCAGCATCGACCCCGAAATACGTATTGCCAACCGCGGCAACGACACCCTGCGCACACTTGTAATCAAATACCAACTCGACAACCAAACCCCGCAACAATATTCTTGGAGCGGCACGTTGATACTTAACATGTCGCAAGCAGTCGCCCTAAACAGCGTGCCTGTAACTCCCGGCAGCCATGTGCTGACCATCTGGAGCGAGCTGCCAAACGGTCTTGCCGACCAGAATACCTCCAACGACACCATCCGTGTCCCCTTTGTTGTGAACAGCGGCACCGAGGTTGCATATCGCATATCCATCCCCGATCAGTATTCGGGTTACCTCGATTGGTTTGGCAGTTACATTAGCTGGGAGTTTGTGCGCGATGACGGCACTGTCCTTGCCTCGCACGACGAGCTGACTTCGGTGGATTTCAGCGAGTCTTTCTGCACCGAGCCGGGATGCTACACCCTGCGGGTGACAATTTCATCGTATATGTCGCGTCTGCGTAACGAAATGACACTCGAAGGCTTTGTGAACGGCGGCCGTGTGCGTTCTGTAACGGGTTCCGACTCAATACGTTTCTGCACCACTGACGCTGGTTTGGAGATGCCTTCGGCTCAAAACGACTTCGAACTCTACCCCAATCCTGCCAAACCGCACAGCCTTATTTTCGTGGACTTCGCCGATGCCGCACCGCGCCAGTATTTCATCCTCGACGCCAAAGGCACTGTGGTTTCCGAAGGCCGTGTGGATGACGAACACAACGAAATTGCATTGCCCAAGACGTCGGACGGACTTTATTTCGTTCAGGTGGTGGGTAGCAATAGTACTTCTGTCAAGAAATTGATAATCAAATAAATAATATCGCTAAACCGCTTATGGCTGCAAAAGACCAATCAACCGTAAAACAGATAATCGATAGCGTAAAGAATGGCGTCGTCAAGCCTGTGTATTTCTTCACGGGGTCGGAGACTCACGCTTTGGACGTGCTTTCCGATTTTTTCGAGAAAGAGGTAGTTCCCGAGGAGAATCAGGGTTTCGACCAGACTGTGGTTTACGGTCTCGACACTAATATGAAAGCCATTGTCGACACAGCCAAGCAGTTTCCCACTTTTCCTACGACCAAATACCGCCTTGTGTTGGTAAAAGAGGCTCAGCATCTTGATACGAGAGACAATTCGGAATGGGATGTTCTGATAAACTATCTGGAACATCCTTCCGATCTCTCGATAATAGCCTTCTGCTACCGTAACAAGGAATTTAAAAACGCCAAATTGAAGAAGGCAATATCGTCAAAAGGCGTTTTCTTTGAGACGCCGAAAATGTACGACAATCAGGTGCCGGCATGGATAACTAGATACGTTGCGGAGCAGGGCTATACAATATCGCAGCAAAGCGCCGCCGTCATCGCCGAATCGCTGGGCGCCAATACTAGCAAGATTGCCAACGAGCTCTCCAAGGTGTTCATATCCCTGCCCAAAGGCAGCGCCGTAACCAACGACATCATCGAACGCGAGATAGGCATAAGCAAAGACTACAACGTGTTTGAACTGACAAAAGCCCTTGGCTGCAAGGACGTGCTGAAATGTAACCGCATTGTGAACCATTTCGCAGCCAACCCCAAGGACAACCCAATCCAAAAGATACTCCCCAACATCTACAACCATTTCATCAAAGTGATGATATACCAGCAACTTACCGACAAGTCGTCACAGTCTGCGGCTTCCGCCCTTGGCATAAATCCTTATTTTGTGGGCGACTACAAGACCGCCGCACTCAATTACTCCCTGCCCAAGTTGGCGGCCATCATAGGATACCTCAAAGAAGCCGACCTCAAATCGAAAGGGGTGCGCAACACAGGCACCGTTACCGACGGCGAAATAATTAAAGAACTTGTATTCAAAATATTACACTGACAGCATGCGTAAAATATTCATCTACACACTGATACTGACACTTCTGCCACTCTTGGCAGGGGCACAAAGCACTATCAAAGGCTTTATTTACGACAAGGACAACGGCGAGCCGATACCCTTTGCCAACATAGTGTTGTTGGATACCAAATACGGTGCCGCCACCGACATCAACGGCTTTTTCCTTATCAACAAAATCCCCAAGGGAGAATATACTGTTTCGGTGAAATATGTTGGTTACGACGATTATACCGAAAAAGTGTCGATACAGTCGGCGGGACAAACGGTGCAGCTGCGTATTGAACTAAAATCCAGCACTCTAGTGCTGCAAACGGTGAAAGTGTCGGGACGCAGGCAGGAGCGCAACGACAATACCAAAGTGTCGGTGGAGAAGATTTCGCCCATGGAGATATTGCAGATGCCGTCTATCGGCGGGCAGGCCGACATAGCCCAGTATTTGCAGGTGCTGCCGGGTATCAACTTCACCGGCGACCAGGGTGGACAGCTCTACATCCGCGGCGGCTCCATGATTCAGAACAAGACCCTCCTCGACGGCATGGTGGTGTACAACCCCTTCCACTCCATAGGTCTGTTTTCGGTGTTCGAAACAGATGTCATCCTAAACGCCGACGTTTACACTGGCGGTTTCGGTGCCGAATATGGCGGACGCATCTCCTCGGTGCTCGACATCACCACCCGCGACGGCAACAGCAAACGCCATACGGGCAAGATTTCCGCCAACACCATGGGGGCGGGACTTTTGGTGGAAGGCCCCCTGAAAAAGGAACGCCCCGACAATGGTTCGTCAATTTCATATCTTATCACGGCCAAAAACTCGTATCTCTCACATTCGTCAAAACTTTTATATCCTTACGTGAAAGACGGTCTGCCTTACGACTTTCTCGACGTGTACGGGAAACTGAGTTTCAAATCCGAGTCGGGCAGCAAATTCAGCGTGTTCGGTTTCGGATACAACGACTGGGTGAGCAACTACCAGTCCATAGCCGACTACAAATGGAACAACTACGGCGCCGGAGCCAACTTTGTGATAGTGCCGGGCAGCGACGCCCTTGTGGAAGGCACCTTGGCATACTCCGACTACAAGATAGAGTTCAGCGATGTGCATAACAGCGGCATGGATCCCCGCACCAGCGAGATTGGTGGCCTTTCCGGTGTTCTCGACATCGTTAATTTCTTCGGCAGGGACAAGTTCACCTATGGTATCAATGTGGAGATGTTCCGCACCGATTATTCGTTCCAGAACCAGTACTACCGCAAGTTTGCCGTAAAAGAGAACACAAGCGAGCTGGCGGTATTTGCCACCTATAAGATGAACAGGGATCACTGGATAATCGAACCCGGCCTGCGTTTGGTTTATTACGCATCGGTGGCCAAATTCTCTCCCGAACCTCGCGTGGCTCTCAAATACAAACTCAACGACAAAGTGCGTTTCAAACTAGCTGCCGGACTCTACAGCCAGAATTTCCTCGACGCCCGTCCCGACAACGATGTGGTGAACCTCTTCAACGGTTTCCTTACCGGTTCCGAAAATCTTGGCATCACCGAGACTTTCCGTGGCGAGGAGGTGAGCAGCTGCGTGCAGAACGCCCAGCACATAATCCTCGGCGCCGAATACGATGCCAACGACTGGCTGTCGTTCAATGTGGAGCCGTATTTCAAGAATTTCTCACAGCTGGTGAATATGAATCGCAACCTTATGTACGACAACTCGTCGGAGTATCAGGAAGGCGGCATCTACGAAAAGCCGGAATATCTACGCAAGAATTTCATTATTGAGAAAGGCAAGGCCTACGGCATCGACTTCAGCGCCCGCTGCACCTACGGCATGTCGTATCTTTGGGTGGCATACTCGCTGGGATATGTAGAACGTTCCGACGAGGAAATTACCTACAATCCTCACTACGACCGCCGCCACAACGTCAACGTGCTGTTCACCTACAAGGCCGGACAGAAACTCGACTGGGAGTTTAGCTTGCGATGGAACTACGGCAGCGGATTCCCCTACACACAGACCCTCGGGCTGTACGAAAACCTCACCTTCGGCGGCGGTCTCAACACCGACTACCGTCTCGAAAACGGCGAAACGGGAATCTATTACGCCACCGTCAACGGAGGCCGTCTGCCCTCGTACCACCGCCTCGACGCCTCGGTGAAAAAACGTTTCGCCTTCGGCAAACGCTCCATCTTCGACATCAGCCTGAGCGTCACCAACCTCTACAACCGCAACAATATGTTCTATTTCAACCGTCTCACTTTCGAGCGTGTGGACCAGCTGCCAATAATGCCCAGCCTCGGCATGTCGCTCACTTTCTAAATAATAAATAATCAGTTCGAACGTTGTTATTAAAAAATATTGCAATATGAAAAAAAGTTTATTAGCCGTTATAATGCTGACATCGGTATTGATGTTGGTTTCTTGTTACAAATCGACCAATCCCAACCGTAAACGAGGCTCTTCGGGAAAAACTCTCGAAGTGCTTGTTGTGGCCAACGAGGATGTGTACAGTGGCAGTGTAAAGGACAGTATCCTTGCCATACTACAACAGCCGCAGGAGTGCCTCAACCAGCCTGAGCAATGTTTCGACGTCGTTAACGTACCCGAATCGTCGTTGAGAAATAGCGATATGTTCAAGACTCACCGCAACTTGATAATGATTAACGTTGCCGACAGCAACAGCAATTCCGTTAAGATGGCCAACGATTATTGGGCCCAGCCGCAGATTATGTTCGATTTCAGGCTCAGCAGCCGCGACTCCGTGGCACCGTTTCTGCGCCGGTATATGCCAATCATCAAAAGGGAGGTGCGCAAATGCGAACATCCGCGTATCTTAAGAGCGTACAAAGCTATTGAAAACTACGGTCTTATGCAGAAACTGAGCGACAAATTCGGTTTCGACATCACCGTCTCCAACGAGTACTACCTCTGCAAGATGACTTCCGATTTCGCATGGCTCCGCAAGGAAACGAAAGATTTCAGCATAGGCATCATAATAAAAACCAAACCCTACTCCAAGACCTCCGATTTCGAACAAAGTGTAATCCTCGACCAGCTCGACAGTACCATGAAACACATCCCCGGCCCTGTCGACAGCTCGTGGATGGGCACCGAACGACGTATCGAGGCACAGACACAAAAAGTAGATTTCAACGACCATTATTGCGTTGAGACACGCGGCCTTTGGCATCTGTTGGGCAAAGGATTCCTCGGCGGACCATACGTTAACTACACCCTCCTGGCTCCCGACGGCGAAAACATCGTTATGCTCACCGGATATGTGATGGCCCCAGGCAAAAACAAACGCGACTACCTGATGCAGGCCGAGAGCATCTGCTACACAATAAAATTTGTTGACAAAAACAAAAAAGAACAATAAATAAACCGCTACCTGATGTCGCACTTACGACGCATAACACTGTTGCTGGCGCTTATACCTCTGCTGGCACATTCGCAGACCTTGAGAAAGGATGTGGAGATAGGTGCTATGCTCGGTGCTATGAACTATATCGGCGACCTCAACAGCCAGTCGGCGGCGGGTAAGATGAATATCGCCGGAAGCGCCCTGCTACGCTACGACTTCCACTCGCGCTGGGCGGTGCAGTTCGGGTTCGCCTACGGCAATATCGAAGGCGGCAACCCCGATGCCATCGAAAAACGCAACCTCAGTTTCCGTTCTCATATAATAGAAGGCTCGCTCACCGTGCAGTTCAATTTCGTGCCTTACCAGACCGGCGCCTATGCAAAGCGTTTCACCCCGTATATGTTTGCCGGGATAGGGGTGTTCGGTTTCAATCCCAAAACTCTGTACAACGGCAATTGGTATGAGCTGCAGCCCCTCTGCACCGAAGGTCAGGGGCTTTCGCAATATCCCGACCGCAAGCCGTACAGCCTCATACAGCTCAGCGTACCCTTCGGCCTCGGGTTCAAATGCCGCATAGGGAGGTATTTCACCATCGGCGCGGAATATGGCTTCCGTAAGACGTGGACCGACTACCTCGACGACGTCAGCACCACCTACGTCGACGGCGAACTGCTCACCGCAAACACCGAGGCTATGGCCGCCATACTGGCCGACCGCAGCGGCGAGATAGACCTGGACCACGCCTACGCCCCCGGCACTCAGCGCGGCGACGACAGCCTCAACGACTGGTACGCCTTTTTCGGACTTAGTCTGACAGTGAAACTCAACGTTTTCGACGCGTTCCGCAAACACCAGCGGTGCGACGCCTATTGACAATAAACGATAATGATATGGAAAACACTTTGGATTTGAACAACATACCTCGGCACATAGCCGTGATTATGGACGGCAACGGTCGTTGGGCCAAACAACGCAAGCACGAGCGTATTTTCGGCCACCAGAATGCCATAGAGGCGGTGCGGCAGACCGTGGAACGTTGCGCCGAACTGGGAGTGGAATACCTCACACTCTACGCCTTCTCCACCGAAAACTGGAACCGTCCCAAAGCCGAAGTGGAGGGACTTATGGCGCTGTTAGTTAAGTGCATACGTGACGAAACGCCCACTCTGCAGAAAAACAACATACGTCTGCAAACCATCGGCAACACGGCGTCGTTGCCCGAAAAGACACGCTTAGAGTTGCAGAAATGTATCGACGACACCGCCTCGAACACCCGCATGACGCTGATACTCGCCCTCAGCTACAGCTCGCGCTGGGAGATAAAACAGGCATTGCGCAAGATTGTTGCCGACGCCAACAGCCACACCCTCGAAACCGACGACATCGACGAGGATACCCTCGGACGCTACCTCACCACCGCCGACTACCCCGACCCCGACCTGCTTATCCGCACCAGCGGCGAGTACCGCATAAGCAATTTCATGCTTTGGCAGATGGCTTACACCGAACTGTATTTCACCCCTACGCTGTGGCCCGATTTCCGCAAACAGGACCTCGACAACGCCATTGCCGACTACCAAAAACGCGAGCGCCGATACGGAAAAACAGGCGACCAGATAAAAAAACTACAATAATGTATAATAATAACGCAATACTCTCGTTATAACTTTTTACGAACAAGTGTTTTTACAAAAAAACGACAATGAAAATAAAGAACACGATACTTGTACTGTTGTTTGTAACCGGTTTGCTGCACGGAGCTAACGCCCAAGTAGTGATAGGTGGCAGCACCGATGGCGGCGGCTACGACATAGACTACCTCACCCCCAAGAAATACGAAATCGGCGGCATAACCATACAAGGTGCCGAAAATCTGGACCAGCGTATGGTGCTTATGGTGGCCGAACTGCATGTGGGCGACAAAATAATGATCCCCGGCGACAAAATCTCCGGTGCCATCGACAAACTGTGGAAACAAGGTCTTTTCGAAGACATTCAAATTCAAGTTACCAACATACAGAACGACTTGGTTTTCCTGAATATCGAACTTGCAGGACGTCCCAAAATGTCCCGATTCCAGTTCCGCGGCGTTGGTAAATCCGATGCCGACAAACTACGCGAAAACCTCAACCTGATGGTGGGCGACGTGGTTACCGACAACCTTATGATTACCTCCAAAAACAAAATACTCAGCTACTACCTCGACAAGGGCTACAATAACGTAACAGTCGATGTGAAGACTGTTGCCGACACCGCCCGCAAGAACAACGAACAGATACTTGTTTTCGATGTGAAGACAGGCAAGAAAGGTCGTATCAAGGAACTTACTTTCGAAGGCAACGAGGCAATATCCGACAAACACCTTGCCCGCACTATGAGAAACACTCACGATGTGAACTACTGGAAAAAGCTCTATTTCTGGACTCCGGGTTTCTGGAAACGTTCGAAATACATCGAAGCCGACTACAACAGCGACCTTGAGGAAATAGTGAAACTCTACAACGAAAAAGGCTACCGCGATGCAAAGATATTGGGCGACAGCATATACACCGACGAAAAAGGCAAAATGCATGTAAACGTGAAGATTTACGAGGGCAAGCCGTATTTCTTCCGCAATATCACTTTCACGGGAAACACCATCTATCCTTCCGATTATCTGTACAAACACTTGCGTATCGAAAAAGGCGACCCATACAACAAGACAGTGCTCGACGAAAACCTCTCGTACAATCCCGCAGGCACCGACATCAACTCGCTGTACATGGACAACGGTTACCTGTTTTTCCGTGCCACGCCTACCGAAGTGGCTGTTGACAACGACTCCATCGATATAGAGATACGCATTCGCGAAGGCAGCCAGGCACGCCTCAACAAAGTGTCGATAAAGGGCAACACCATGACCAACGATAAGGTGATAATGCGCGAGATACGTACACGGCCGGGCGACCTCTTCAGCCGCGACGCCGTGATACGCAGTGTGCGTGAACTGGCTACACTCCAGTTTTTCGACGAACAGAAGATAAATCCCGACGTTAAGCCCAACCCCGAAAACGGCACCGTGGACATAGAATACCAACTCGAAGAGAAATCCACCAGCCAGATTTCGCTCTCCGGCGGATGGGGCAGCGGCATGGTGATAGGAACACTCGCACTTTCGTTCAACAATTTCTCGGTGCGCAATATCTTCAACAAAAAGGCTTGGTCGCCACTGCCCACCGGCGACGGACAGAAACTGTCCATCAGTGCCCAGACCAACGGCACCTACTACTATTCGTTGAGCGCCGGTTTCACCGAACCCTGGCTTGGCGGCAGCAAACCTCAGTCGCTCAGCTTCTCGGTGTACCATACCCTTTGGAGCAACGGCTACCAATACGAGAAAGACAGTCCTAAGTACTACAGCATGCGTATAACAGGCGCAGGATTGTCGCTCACCAAGCGTCTGTCGTGGCCCGACGACTATTTCATGCTCTCGCATGCCCTTTCGTACCGTTTGTACCGTGTGCAGAACTACACTTCGTTCATATTCCCCGACGGCTATGCCAACGACATCAACTACACCGTGGCCCTCAGCCGCAACTCCCTCGACTCGCCCATCTATCCCCGCACGGGTTCCGAAGTGTCGGTAAGCTCACAGCTCACACCGCCTTATTCTCTCTTCGACGGCCGCGACTACAGCACTATGGACGCTCAGGAGAAATACAAATTCCTCGAATACTACAAGATCAACATTCGCGGTTCGTGGATGTTCAATCTTATAAGCAATGTGGTGTTCAACGCACGATTCCGTTTCGGCCACATGGGCTACTATAACTCGCAGATAGGGCTCTCGCCTTTCGGACGCTACTATGTGGGCGGTGACGGCCTTTCGAGCTTTGCCCTCGACGCTCGCGAGATAATACCCATGCGCGGCTACACCACTTACGCTCTTACTCCGCGCGACGCATCGAGCAACTACATCGGAGCTTCGATGTTCGACAAATTCACCCTCGAGCTGCGCCAGCCTATCACCCTCAACGCCACCGCAACCATCTATGTACTCGGCTTTGCCGAAGGCGCCAACTCGTGGTCGAAATTCGCCGAGTTCCAGCCGTTCAAGATGTACACCTCGGCAGGTGTGGGCGTGCGCCTCTATATGCCGATGTTCGGACTTATCGGCCTCGACTGGGCCTACGGCTTCAGCGACAAGGAGATAGGCGGCTCGCATTTCCATTTTTCAATAAACCAATCCATCGATTAACAAACACGAAGTATAACTTTAAAACATAATTTGACATGAAAAAAGCAATTTTTACTTTAGCACTCTGTCTTGTGGCCGCCTTTGCGGCAAACGCACAGAAATACGCCTGCGTAAACACCGAGTACATACTTAGCAACATACCCGACTATGACCAGGCTCAGCAAACCCTCGACAAATTCTCCGTCGACTGGCAGAAAGAAATTGAAGCCAAGTTCCAGGAACTGGACAAAATGTACAAATCGTACCAGTCCGAGGCCTACCTGCTCCCCGAAGACCTGAAGAACAAACGTCAGGACGAGATTATCGAAAAGGAAAAGGAAGTAAAGGAACTCCAGAAAAAACGTTTCGGCTCCGGCGGCGACCTTGAGAAGAAACGCGAGGACCTGCTGAAACCCATTCAGGACAAGGTTTATACAGCTATTGAAAAATACGCCAACGCCAAGGGCTATTCCATCATTTTCGACAAATCCGGCGAATCCTCCGTTATCTACGCCAACGCTAAAGCCGACGTCAGCGACGACATACTGAAACAGATGGGCTACACCGCCAAACAATAACAATCTTTCGGGCGAAAAGTAGATAAATCAAAAAAAAACGTATATTTGCATTCGGCAATTCTGAATAAAGAATTTCGCAAAGAATTGATAATAAACATATTAAAACAGATAAACAACACCAACACGATGAAAAAAACAATCTTATTATTGGCAGTTGCCTTGTTTGCTTCTGCAGCTGTATTTGCTCAAAAACCTGTAAAACTCGGTCATATCGACGCTCAGGAACTTCTGAAAATAATGCCCGAAGTCGATTCCGCACAAAAAGTTCTGCAGAAAGAACAGAAAGAAGCCGAAAGCATGCTTGAAACCATGCAGGCCGAACTGCAAACCCTTTACACTGAGTATCAGAACAAAAGAGACCAGATGTCGGATCTGATTAAAAAGGCCAAGGAAGCCGAACTGCAAGACAAGGACTCCCGCATACGCCAATTCAGCGAATCGGCCGCAAAACGTCTGCAGGAACGCAACGACGAACTCTTCGCTCCCATTCAGGAAAAGATTAAAAACGCCATAGCCAAGGTTGCCAAGGCTAACGGCTACACATACATCTTTACCTCCGGAGCAGCCCTCTACGAAGGTGGCGACGATGTTCTGCCTCTCGTAAAGAAGGAAATGGGACTGAAATAAGATTTAGTGTTTCATAATTTTGTAAATTTGCGTGTCGCTTGAAAAAGCGGCACGTTTTTTTTGTGTTGTAGGGTGGGGGAGGGCAGTGCTTAACGCAATTTTCTGCCGTTGAGTGTGGCGGTTTGTAGGGTGTCGCCAACGTAGGTGAGTTTCAGCGAGAAGAAAGGCTCGTCGCGGCGCAGGAGGTCGAGGAAAATCTTGTCGCCCTCCCAGATGTTGAGTTCGGGGATACGCTCTTTCTCCACCCATTCCAGCACACCCTCGTCGCAGGGCTTGGCTTGGCCTGTCCACTCGGTGCAGGTGAAGAGGTGCATATACTCCGTGCCGTAAATGTCGCTAACAAAGGTTACTATGCCGCGGTAACGCCACTGTGTTACGGCAAATCCCGTTTCCTCGCGCACCTCGCGCAGCATGCACTCCTCGGGACTTTCGCTATCCTCAAACTTGCCGCCCACGCCAATCCATTTGTCGTGGTTTTCGTCGTTGGCCTTGGTGGTACGGTGCAGCATAAGGTACTGCCCGTCGCGTTCCAGATAGCATAAAGAGGTCTGTTTCATGGGGAAGATGTTTGGGAGGTTAATAGCACTGATAGTCGTAGAGCACATTGCCGAAATCCAGTCGTAGCAGTGCATCGGAGTTTATGAAAAGGCGTGCCGAGCCGCAATCGCCCCAAATGGTGCAGAATCGGGAATCGTTTTCGGCATTTTCCTCGGCATCGATGGTGGGGATTTGGAGAAGAAGTATATCGTGGGCACTGTATTCCTCGTATTCGTCGCACTGCTCAAAATTCGGGAACCCGAGCATTTGAAAATCCTTTTCCGAAACACATTGGTATATGGGGTTGTTGCCCAGCACAATGTCGTCGGGTACTTTGTCGCGCTGTTCTTCGGGGAGAAGCCGTTTTACGTAGTCGCTTACATCAGGTGCGTCCATCTTATCGTCATAAAGGTTTTTGATAGCTGTGGCCGCAAGGTCGTTGAAATTTCTGCACGTTTGGTTGATACACGAGGTGCCGAGTTGCATGTTTAGGGCATATTCACGCGCCACAGGCGAGTATTCCAATGTCTCCACACGTGGATATGACTCCAGTTGCAGCTTATCCACATAAGTGCTGATATGGCCGTGGTACACCAAACGGAAGTCGGACTGGAGTGTGTAGTCATTATAATTGACGCCATAGCCTTTCAATAATATCTCGTCGTCAGAGGATATGAAGAACTGAAGCATACCCGTTTTTGGCAAGGGTTCCAGAGGCGGACATTGCTCGAAATTGACTTGAAAAACCATTGCCATGGGCTTGCCTTTGGAATCGGTGGGGTATGGTTTCGAAGCATCCCAATATGGTGTGCCACCCAACTTGCTGTCGATAACAGAGGGTTTGCGACTGTGGTCAATTGAGAAACGCAGGCAGGGCTGCGGTGGGCAAAGGCGGTTTATCTCATCCGAAATGGCGTTGGATTTTCTCACCATAGCATCAACGAGTTCCTTGTCTGGAATAAAAGTGTCGTCGGGCAGTTCCTCGTTTCCTTTTGCCATTTTACGCTCCTTTATATAGCTCCAAATATTTTTCGATACAAAGATAATAAACAATCCTGCCAACAGAACCATTGTTTTCCAATGCCCGTAGGTCAAACCACGGTACATTGCAAAAGCGAACAACGCCGCCCACAATATGTACTGCACAATTGTAGCTACTTTTTCCTTGTCCATTTTTATTGAGTTTATTTAATGTAACAGTCCTTTACGTTTTTGTGGATTTTTCTGCAAAGTTACGATTATTATTTCGAAATTGACAAACAATTTTCAACTTTCAACCCTCAACCTTCAATTTTCAACTGTTTTTGTAGGTTCTTGTGGTTCCGCACTCGTAGCTGTACTTCCGCAGGTTGCCGTCGTTGCAGGTGGGGTTATTATTTACTATTAATACATTCTGTTATAATACTATCAAAAGTTTACATATTTTCTTTTTTAGAACCCTTGGTTCTGGACCTTTTCTATACTTATACTCACGAATGGCGTTTATAGTCTTTTTGCGTAAAGGTATTTTGCTGATAATCGTAACATTTCTGTGATGTATTCCTCTAAAAAAAGTCACTTTTGTAATTACTTTTGTCGTACTTGTATCTTTAATATAAATATCATAGTTCGGGTAGTCCCATATTTGTAATCTTAAATCTGTAGAATTTTCAAGTTTTACTGAGTCTTTAAACAACACACCTAAAACAGTGTCTCTTTCTGGATAGAATACTTCAACAATATCATTATGACTAAAAGTGTCTGTGTTTTGAGCAAATGTGTCCTTTACAACAAGCCATATCGAATCTGGCTTTCCATTAGGGAAAGAATTCGCATCCTCGTAAGTTATTGTATAAGAAGCATGTATCCGTTTCTGGTAAGGTTTTATCGTATATCTATAAGGATAACGACTTTGTCCCTGCATATTACCAAAAATCAGTAATAATAGGCCTATGAAAAGAAATTTTTTAAACAAATATTTAATCATTTCATTTGTTGTAAAAGTTCATAGCGTTTTTGTGGGTAATTGCCTCAATTTTTCTGCAAAATTACGTGTTTTTTTCAAAATAACAACTGCTCTGGTAGTTCCGCCCTCGTAGCTGTACATACGCAGGTTGCCGTCCGCGCCAAAGCGGTAGAGTTCCTCGCTTGGCGGGCTGCCGGGGCGGTGGGTCTCCCTCCTTAAAAGGCTGCCGTATAATCGTTTACTATTTGCTATCAACAATAATAAAGACATTCTATTATAATATAATCACAAATTTACAGATTTTTTTCTTTAGGACCCATGGTTCCGGACCTTTTCTGTACTTATACTCACGGATGGCGTTTAAGGTCTTTTCGCGTAAAGGTATTTTGCTTTTAATCGTAGCATTTCCGTAATGCATTCCTCTAAAAATTGTTACTTTTGTAATTACTTTTGTAGTACCTGTATCTTTAATATAAATAATAGGAATTTCAGGATCCCATGGATCTAATTCTAATGCTGAAAAATATTTGAGTTTTACTGAGTCCTTAAAAAAAGCACTCCCCGCAAAAGAGTCTCTTTCAGAGAAGTATACAATGGTGAAAGATATTGAATCATCACAGTCTGGGGGGGGGGAAAGAGTGTCTTTTACAACAAGCCAAATAGAATCCGGCTTTTCATTCGGAAAGGAATCCTTGTCTTCATAAGTTATTATATAAGAAGACTCTATCCCCCTCTGGTAAGGTTCTATCGTATAGCTATAAGGATAACGGCTTTGTCCCTGCATATTACCAAAAATCAGTAATAATAGGCCTATTAAAAGAAATTTTTTAAACAAATATTTAATCATTTCATTTGTTGTAAAAGTTCATAGCGTTATTGTGGGTAATTGCCTCAATTTTTCTGCAAAATTACGATTTTTTTCGAAATTGACAAACAATTTTCAACTTTCAACTTTCAACTATTTCGACCAGTACTCCACCCATTCCTGTTCGTCTTCGGAGAGTTCGCTCATATCCACCTTGTAGTTGGGGTTGGGCACATACCATTTGGTGGAATTGAAGAAATCCTGCAGTTTTTTGGTTTTGAACACAAAGCCGCGGTAGGCGAAAGGCACGTTGCGCAGTATCTGCCGTTGGTCGCGGGTGAAGTCTTTTAGTTCCACACCGTTTGTCGCCATTCCTTTATAAAGGTTGTAACGCTGTTTCTTTATCATTTCTAGCACGTGGGCTGGTGTGTTTTGGCTGTCGTAGTCGTTCCATATATAGTGCATCATGTTGGGTTTGCTGATAGAGAGTTCCCCGTCGGGGTGAAAAGTGGTGCGGTGGAAGGTGAGGTTGCCGTTGAGGATATGGAATACCGCATAGCGTGTTTCGTAAACGGTGGTCATATTTTTGCGTCCTTTTCCCTCGTTTTTCCAGTCGCCGGCATCCTTGAAAAAGGTTGCAGGGATTAAAAACGACTCGCAGTCGCCCATGTCGATGTTGAGTGTGAAATCGTCGATGCCGTTGTTGGCCCAGCGGTTGGCGGCGGTGAGGATGTATTTGAAATA
>DBXF01000063.1:43779-56345 GCA_002309295.1 Bacteroidales bacterium UBA1219
ATGTTCACGCCTTTTTGGAAATTGGCGTTGAAATAATATACGTAGTTGAACGGGCTGCTTTCGAAATCGATAGAGTCGAGCAGGGCGTCGAGCTGCTTTTTAGTCAACGACTTGATTTGTCCGTTGGTGTAGTATTGTGGAGTGCTTTTGTAGTCGGGCTCTTCATCGGCAAAACGGAAAGTAGCCAGGCGTTGGGTCACTTGTGCAACGTTGTAGCTCAGGTGCTGGTTGTTCATAGTTACCGTAAAGTCGCTGATATATCCGTGTTCGGGATAGTAGTTGGCAAACGACACGTCGCCGCCTTGCAGCGGGGCCTCGAAACCCACCAAGACGGTTTTCGGTCCCACGGGATTGTAGAACTCGTAATACACATCGACGAGAATGTCGTCGCCCGCTCTGCGCAGAGTGAGAATCTCCTTCTGTACGCGGATGTCCGTTTCGGTGATGGGTATCAGGTGGTTGCCCGATGCGTAATAAGCTCCGTCGTTGGCCCAGAGGCTTACAAACGACGACAGAAATATCAAAATAGAGAGTCGTTTTTTCATTGTGTGATTATTTTTGTTGATTTTGAAAATAACGTACTTCGTGGCGGTATAGTATATGTATGGGGGATGAGTTTTCTCCGAAAAAGCAGGAGTTTGCGGGATGTGTCTTTGCTATAGATTGGTAATCAGATGGATAAGTGTGGTTTTGTAAAAATTTCGCAAAATGCGAAACGCATTTTGCGAAATTATAAAAAAGTTGTACTTTTGTTGTGTAGAATGGCATTCGATTGCCGTGAGATAAAGAACATGTAATAACTTTATACATAGATGTTTACAACGAAGAAAAACCTTATTTTATTAGCTCTTGTGGTTCTATGTTTGGCCATTGTGGGGTGCCAAAATGCTGAAAAGCAGGTAATAGTGCCAAGTGGATTTCTTTCCGTTGCCGATTTTTCGTCAGACGATATTGTCGTTTTGGGGACTTACGACGAAGTCGTGGCCCGCTTTGGGGAACCGGATTATCCTACCCATGTGGGTTATCTTCTGAAGTTTTGGAATGATACCTCTTTGTATAGGGTTCTCGGATTTGGATACGACGGCGTTGAATATAGTTGCCTTAACGACAGTGTTCAGCTTAGTTTTATCGACCTGCGCAAGACAGGAGCGAGGCTGACCTTGCAGGCAGGCGACGGCCCGCGGATGATTATCGACAGCAACACCTTGTGCGATGATTTCTACCGTTATATAAACACATACGTGGATACAAGCTACGACATCAACAGCTGGCCCGACGAGGAAAAACTCACGTTCGACCCCCACTACCAGACAGACGGTCTGTTTTTTGCAGTCGGATTCCTAACCGATACCACCGATCCGTTGAACAGTCCATTAATTATGCCCGTCTTCACCCGTCACGACCGACGGTTGTGGTACATCGAGTTTCCCCCTTTGGATATGAGAGGAATTTTTAGAGACATGAAATCCAACCGAGAGTCATACCGCCGCTCGTTTGGCTGTTTGCAATAAAAATCGTATCTTTGCAAACCAATTTCGACAATGTTTTTTAATTAAATTGTTGTTGAAATGCTCCATGCCGCAAGCGACAGAAATGATTTTCCTAGCCGCTAGCGGCTGAAATCAAGGGAATCTCAAAAATAATTTCGCCGTAGGCGAAAGCAATTTACAAGATTTAAAAGATTTCTTTCGCCAACGGCGAAAAGGAGAAAAATAGAAATTCACAGAGAATCACGAGCCGAAGGCGAGTTGGAAAACATAAAATCAACAAGATTCACAAGATCTCGTGAGCGAAGGCGAACAGGAGAAAAAAAACTCAAAGATGACGAACGAGGAGACCAAGAAATTCATAGCCGAGCATGCTGCCGACGACACTGCACAGTTGTCGCTGCAACGCCACCGTTACCCCGACGTTGACGTGGCTTTCGCCGTGCAGCAGATCGAAGGGCGTCGCAAAGCCGTGCATAAACTCCCCGCCCTCGCCGCCAACACCGATTTCGTATTCCCTCCCAAGCTGAATCTTGAGCAGGCCTCCTCCGAGCTCACCGCCGACTACAAAGCCCGCCGTTTTGCCGAGAGAAAGACCGTTATCGATATCACCGGCGGACTGGGCATCGACAGCCTCTATTTTGCCCGTTACGCCAAAAAAGTGGTTTATATAGAGCAAAACCACGAGCTTTTCGAGATTGCCAAGCATAATTTCAAGGCGTTGGGACTTAATAATATAGAATGTGTATGCGGCAATTCGGAAGAGGTGTTGCCAAACCTGCCTGTCACCGCCGACCTTATCTATGCCGACCCTGCCCGTCGCGACGAGAACAACCGCAAGATGGTCTCCCTCGCCGACTGCACCCCCGACATTGTGTCGCTGCTTCCCAAGCTTTTCCAGGTGGCTCCGCAGGTGCTGATAAAAGCCTCGCCCATGCTCGACATCACCTTGGCGCAAAGGCAGTTGGGATGCGTTTCGGAAACGGCCGTGGTGTCGGTCCGCAACGAGTGCAAGGAAGTGCTTTTCCTCTGCGGCGGAGAAAAGGGGCAAGGTATTGTCTGTGCCGACATCGATGCCGAAGGCAGTCTGCGTGTTTTTGTCCCAACAGCCGAGGAACTTGCATCCATGCCCCCCTGCACCGAAAAACTGTGCCGCTACCTTTACGACCCAGGTGTTAGCGTGGTGAAAGCCAACGTGTGCAACGCCTTGGCCTTGCGTTATGGATTGGCAAAACTGCATCACGCCAACCGTTTGCTCACTTCCGACAGACTTGTGGATGACTTCCTCGGAAGGGTGTTCGAGGTACGTGGTGAGGTGCGGCTTTCTGTCAAAGAGGTGCGCGAGGCGTTGCCCCAAGGCAAGGCCAATGTGGTGTGCCGCAGTTTCCCACAAACCGCCGACGAGCTTCGCAAAAAGCTGAAACTCGCTGACGGAGGCGACGATTTTTTGTTTGCAACAACGCTTTGGAACGACAAAAAAACAGGCATTAGTTGCAACAAACTGTAAATTTTGCTACGAAAAACGCCCGGATTTCATAATAAAATTAAGTTATTTTTATGATAACAAATTTTTGTTACTTAATTGGTAATTAATAATATAATATCAATAATTAAAACTTAAAAAAACTTAAATATTGAAAATTTTGCAGAGATGTTTTGTCAGTCCGAAAAAAAAATGTACTTTTGCAAACTCAAAAAAGAAACGAAAAAACAGAAATAATATTATAAAGATGAGTACATTAAGTTACAAAACACTCTCGGCAACCCCCGACACCATTCAGAAAGAATGGATACTTATCGATGCTGAGAACCAGACATTGGGACGTTTGGCAACAAGAGTGGCCAACGTTCTGCGTGGCAAACACAAGCCAAGCTACACCCCGCACATGGATTGCGGTGACAACGTTATCATTATCAACGCCGAAAAAGTTATCCTCACCGGCAACAAGATGACCGACAAGACTTACGTCCGTCACACTGGTTATCCCGGAGGACAGCGTTTCTCGACCCCCAAGCAGCTGCTTACATCGCACCCCGAACGTATAGTGGAACACGCCATCCGCGGCATGCTTCCCAAGAACCGTCTGGGCGACGCTCTGTACAGAAACCTTAAGGTTTATGCCGGTCCCGAACACCCGCATCAAGCTCAAAATCCCAAAGTAGTAAATTTAAATGATATAAGATAATGGCAGAAGTAATTAACACCATCGGTAGAAGAAAAACCGCTGTGGCCCGCATATATATGACCCCGGGCAACGGTACTATCACCGTAAACAAAAAGGATTACAAAGAATATTTCCCCACAGCTCCGCTGCAGTTCATCGTGCGTCAGTCCCTCGAAGTGGTGGACGCCCTTGACAAATGGGATGTGAAAGCCAACCTCGACGGCGGTGGAATCACCGGACAAGCCGAAGCACTGCGTATGGCCATTGCCAGAGCACTCTGCGAAGCCAATATCGAAGACCGTCCCGCCCTCAAGTCGAAAGGTCTGCTCAGCCGTGACCAGCGTATGGTTGAACGTAAGAAACCCGGTCGCCCCAAAGCACGCAAACGCTTCCAGTTCAGCAAACGTTAGGCCTTTTGGATATTGTTTAGTATCTAAATTGCAACGACTCCCGTTCCTGGACTACCTTGCAATTGCATAATTAACAGAATGTAAACAAATAAAACAAGTATAAAAATGTCAGAATTAAAATTCGAAGAATTATTGGAAGCAGGCTGTCACTTCGGACACCTGAAAAGAAAATGGAATCCCAAAATGGCTCCTTATATCTTTAAAGAGCACAACGGTATCCACGTGATAGACCTCCAAAAAACAATAGCCAAAGCCGACGAAGCCGCAGCTGCAATAAAACAGATAGCCAAATCCGGCAAGAAAGTTCTCTTTGTTGCCACCAAAAAACAGGCTAAGGACATCGTAGCCGAGACAGTGAAACCCGTTGACATGCCTTTCGTTACCGAACGTTGGCCCGGCGGTATGCTCACCAACTTCGCCACAATCCGCAAGGCTGTGAAGAAAATGAACTCCCTCGACCAGCTGATGGCCTCCAAGGAATTCAACAACATCTCCAAACGCGAACGTCTGCAGGTGCAGCGCGAGAGAGCCAAACTCGACAAGAACCTCGGTAGCATCGCCGACCTCAACCGTCTGCCCGCCGCCCTGTTTGTTATCGATATCAACAAAGAACACATTGCCGTTGCCGAGGCACGCCGCCTCAACATACCCACCTTCGCTCTGGTGGACACCAACTGCAACCCCGACTTGGTTGATTTCCCGATTCCCGCCAACGACGACGCCTCTAAATCCATTGCCGTTATCCTGCGTTACATGGTAGAATCCATACAGGAAGGCCTCAACGAACGCATGATGAGCAAAGAAAATGCCGCCGAAGAAGCCGCTGAGGAAGAAACCGTTGACACAAAGGCCGAAGAACCCGCTGAGGAAGAGACCAAAGCTCCGGTGAAAAAAGCCAAAGCCGAAAGCAAGGTGAAAAAGGTGAAAGACGTAGCCGAGGCCAAACCCGCCGAAGGCGAAGCAGAGGCAAAACCCAAACGCCCCCGCAAAACCGTCAAGAAAACCACCGAAGAGAAAAAAGAAGAGTAAATAATATTCTAACGCATTAAAAACGATACTATTATGGCAAATATAACAGCATCTGATGTTAACAAACTGCGCCAGCTTACAGGCGTTGGAATGATGGACTGCAAAAAAGCTCTGGTAGAATGCGACGGCGATTTCGACAAAGCTATCGAATTCCTCAGACAAAAAGGTCAGAAAATGGCCGCCAAACGTGCCGACCGCGACGCCAACGAAGGCTGCGTGCTCGCCAAGACCAACGGCAATATCGGCGCCGTTATCATGATTAGCTGCGAAACCGACTTTGTGGCTACCAACGAAGGATTTGTCGCTTTCACCAAAAGCATTCTCGACAACGCCCTCGCCAACGGCCTCAAAACCAAGGACGAAGTTATGGCAATGACCATCGACGGTCGCGCCGTGGCCGACCTCATCACCGACCAGATCGGTAAAATCGGCGAAAAGATAGAACTGGCCCACTACGACATCGTAGAAGCCCCCGCCGTTTACTCATACATCCACCCGGGCAACCGTATGGCTTCCGTAGTGGGACTGAGCAACGCCGGTTTCGACGAAGTGGGACACAACATCGCCATGCAGGTGGTGGCTATGCGCCCCGTGGCCCTCGACGAAGCTTCCGTTCCCCAAGAGGTTAAAGACAGCGAACTCAAAGTGGCTATCGAAAAAACCAAAGAGGAACAGGTGCAGAAAGCTGTTGAAGCCGCCCTCAAGAAAGCAGGCATCAACCCCGCCCACGTCGACAGCGACGACCACATCAACTCCAACATCGCCAAAGGCTGGATCACCGAAGAAGACGGTGCCAAAGCCCGCCAGATCAAGGAGCAGGTGGCTGCCGAAAAAGCCGCTAACCTCAACGAGCAGATGATTCAGAACATCGCCAACGGACGTCTGAACAAATTCTATCAGGAAAACACCCTGATGAACCAAGAGTACATCATGGAATCCAAGGTTTCCGTAAAGGACTTCATCGCAAGAACAAACAAAGACCTCAAGGTTACCGGTTTCAAACGTCTCGAACTTGGTGCTTAAATCTTTAGCATCCGCTAATAATAAGAGGCGAACCTATCGACGGCTCGCCTCTTTTTTTTGCATACGTGTGAAATTTATCAATTTTTTTTCGTAACTTTGCAGTGCACAAATACACGCACATGTTATGAGAAAACATCTCAAATTTATATGCACGCTAACCCTTATGGCCGCCTGTCTGTTTTCCAACAACATCTCAGGCCAGACTTATTACGGCGACAATGGACAAGGGAAGTTTGTCGTATTAAACGACAGTATAGGGATAGGCTATTTTAACGCAGGCATAGGAGTTGACCATTGGATATGGATAGCCGACACATTTTCTTTGCGTAGAAGCAATGACACTTTATATATTTCTTCGTTGAACCCTAAACAATGGGTACATCTCTATAAATCAGACACTAACCTGAAAATAGAATCGGTAAGTTATTTATCATCAATTACATTATATAATTATTTTGCAGGTGTTGATTCTTGGTGGTTAGTACGTACTGGAGGATGGCGCGACATTGTTAAGGAAAAAACATTTGTAAAAGATATTTGGCTCGAAGAGGGGTGGTATATAATTGTAAATGAATATGTTGTTGGAAGCGATAGATATTCTTTTTATTGTGATAGTTCAGGGAGATATGATATTGGTATTGATTTTGACTACAAGAGAGGTGTTATGTTGAAAGATATGCCGTTGTTGGTGAAAGGTAAAAAATTGATCCCGGCCAGCGACAGCCTGCAAGCTCTTTGTTGGGCGGAAAATGGCTTTTTCTTGCCGGAAATGACTAAAAATAAAAAAACAATCTATGTCAAACCTTTATCTATTTTATCACAAGGAGACAAGAATCTGCCAAATAAAAGAGAAAAGAATTTTATGCCGTCGAGATATTCCAGATATTTAAATACCAAGAGATAGTAATAAAAAACGCTTGTCGGAGAATTACTGATGTAGCGGAGAGCAAGAGTTTTACTTTTTTCCCATGACAATGCATTTTTTTTCGTATCTTTGCCGATTGTTATCCGACTTGCACAATGATTAAAAGACTGATAATTAGATTCTACCGCAAACCGATGTCGCAATTCTCCCTGCTGATGTGCGATATCCTTTTGGTCGTTGTCTCTTTCTTTTTGAGCAAACTGGTGAACTATCAGGAAAATTTCCTGTCGATTTTCTCACACACAACCGAAATCCTTGTCCAGTTTGCAATCGTTGTGGCCGTTTACACCGCCGCCTTCATGGTCTTCAAACCGTTCAAGAGCATTATGCGGTACACCGGCTTTGGCGACATACAGAAGGTGTTCTATGCCAACCTCGCGGCTTTTGGAGCGTTGGCGGTGGTCAAAATAATAGCTTATCTGCACAAACCGTTGGAACCCTATTTCCTTTGGGGAAGGGAGCTGATATTGCTTGTGGCCCTTGTGCTTGTTGGCATGGCCTTTGTGCGACTTTTCTCGCGTTTTGTTTACGACAATATGATGGACAGCCGTAAAAAGGAGACCCGCCGCATAGTGATTTATGGCGCCGGCGATGCCGGAAAACTGACGTATAACGTACTTTCCAAGGACTCCACCCTGCGTAACCGCATAGTGGCTTTTGTCGATGACAATCCCGACAAGCACACCAAACAGCTCAACAGTGTGCCTATCTATCCTTCTCAGAAGGTCCTTAACGAGGACTTTATACGGAGCAACGCTATCGACGAACTTATCATAGCGATACCGTCGATACGTCTGCAGGCCAAGCAGGAGATTATTAAAAAGGCTATGGCGCTGAATCTCAACGTAAAGAGCGTCCCCGACGCAAGCCGTTGGACCGAAGGACAGTTCTCCATCAGTCAGATAGAGAACATAAAAATCGAAGACCTGCTTGCCCGTGACCCTATTGTGTTGGACAACAGTAATATAAAAGCCGAGGTGGAAGGGAAGGTGATACTTGTTACCGGAGCGGCGGGCTCCATAGGCAGCGAGCTTTCGCGACAGTTGTGCCAGTATTCCGCCAAAAAGCTGATACTCCTCGACAACGCCGAATCGCCGCTGTTCGACTTGCAGTTTGAACTCCGCAACACATTTCCCGACAAGGACATAGCTTTCGTTATAGCCGACATTCGCGACAAGTTGCGGATAGGGGAGGTGTTCGACAAATATTCTCCCGAAATTGTTTACCATGTGGCGGCCTACAAGCATGTGCCTTTTATGGAGGAGAACCCCTACGAGGCAGTGAGTGTGAACATTTTCGGCACCAAAAACATCGCCGACGCCGCCATCAGTCATGGCGTGAAGAAATTTGTGATGGTCTCTACCGACAAGGCCGTGAATCCCACCAACGTTATGGGCGCCACCAAGCGCGTGGCCGAAATTTACACTCAGAGCCACACCACGCCCGCCACGCATTTCATCACCACAAGGTTCGGCAATGTGCTCGGCTCCAGTGGCTCGGTGATTCCTCTGTTCAAGAAACAACTGGAGCAGGGCGGACCGCTTACCATCACTCACAAGGAGATAACTCGTTTCTTTATGACCATTCCCGAGGCCTGCAACCTTGTTTTGGAGGCCAGCTCGATGGGCACGGGCGGCGACATATTTGTGTTCGACATGGGCAAACCCGTCAAAATCTACGACCTTGCCAAGAATATGATACGCCTGTCGCATCTTGACAACATCGAAATTAAAGAGATAGGTCTGCGTCCCGGCGAAAAGCTGTACGAGGAGCTGCTTGCCACCAAGGAGAACACCCTGCCCACGCATCATCCGAAGATATTGCGAGCCAAGGTGCGTACCTACAATACCGACGAAGTGGAGCAGAGTCTGCAACGTCTTTTGCAGGCCGAACAAACATCAGACACTTTCGGCATAGTGGCCGAGATAAAGTCGTTGGTGCCCGAATACATCAGCAACAACAGCGTTTTTAGCGCGTTGGATAAGAAATGAAAAAAGGGTAGGGGATAAGTGGTGCCTTATTTCTGTCTAAGCATTTTATTCACCTCGGCGGTGTCGAGCACAATACGTATGCCAGTAAGGTTGTCGTCGGTGTAGTAGTATTGGCAGTTGCGGTATGTAGTACGGCAAAGTTGGAAATTGTTGTATCGTGAGCCCCCTCTCATAATGCGGAAACGTCCGGAGGAAGGCCCTTTGGGGTTCACTTGGTCTTCTTCGGAGTAGTAGTCGGCCCAGTCGCTGCACCACTCGCGCACATTGCCACTCATGTCATACAAGCCCAGTTCGTTGGGATTTTTTGAGGCGACAGGATGTATCAGGTCGCTGCTGTTTTTCCAATACCATGCCACATCGTCGATATTGTTGCTTCCGGGGTATTTGAATTTCTGGCTGTTTTTGCCGCCACGTGCCGCATATTCCCATTCCGCTTCGGTGGGCAGGCGGAAACGCAGTCCCGTTACTCTGTTGAGGCGTAAGAAGAATTTATGGGTTTCGTCGAAAGATATATTGTAGGCAGGGTATTGTCCGCCCCATTCGGCGCCGAAATTTTCATCTCCGGTAACGTGTCTCCAAAGGTTTTGTGTTACTTCGGTGGTGGCAATGTAATAGCCATTGAGGGTTACTTTGTGCACGGGGGCTTCGTCGGGACGGGCTTCGGCGTCGTAGTTGATACCCTCGGAATCTTCGTTTTGTGAACCCATATAAAAAGTCCCGCCTTCGACGAATACCATGTCGAATTTGACGCCTTTGTAAGGCTCTATGGTAACGATGTTCCCGACCTTTATTATAAGTTCGTTCGGATTGTCATCCTTGCAGGAGATGAAAAGCAAAGCACAAACGGCGGCGATTAGATATAGTGTGTGTTTTTTCATGGCTATTTGTCGTTTCGTTCGTAATAAACAAGCCTTACCGCAAGGCCATAGTACCATTCGACGTATGACGTCTTTTTTTTGTTCAGGGCCGCATAGTTGACCAGCCCTTTTGCAGTCCTGTAAGTCGATGCTGTCCAATAGTAGCAGAAGCGGTTAATGCCCGGGATGTTGCGTCCCACGCGCCGTCCTGCATAGGGAAGGAAAACGGCGCCCTCGGCTTCCATTTTCTCCCATTGTTTTTTGTCGTAAACATTGACGAAAGGCGTAGCCGAGGATTCGCTGCTCGTCGTGTCGGGGACAAAGGTGCAGCCTTCGGGCAAAGCCCAGCTTTCGGGCAGAAACACATATCCCTTGGTGCCTTCAATTTCGGCCACACCGCGTTTTTTTTCGGCATCGTAGCGTTGGTTGATCAGGTAGCCCCATTGGGCGTTTGTAAGAGTGTGTAACCACCCCGCGGTGTCGCCTGCGCCGGTAATGGCGTTGAAAGTTCCCCAGTCGTACTGGTTGTTGGGCGACATATAGCCCGAGTTGATGTTAAAGAAAGTGACAGAATCTATCTGTATGTCGCTGGAATCCCTGAAAACGAAATACGGCGGTATGTTGGTGTCGCAACCGCTTGAACCCCACACAAAAAGGTCAATCCAATAGTCGCTAGTGGGAGAGATGTACGAGTTGGTGCGGCCAATGCAGTCGTATTGGTTGGTAGCCAGCCGCCAAGTGCCTGTCGAAGGCTGGTACTGCAGGTTGCCATGCGCGAAACGTACTTTTGAACCGCCACCGATGTCGAACAATCCGGAAAGAAGTCCGTTGGTGCGGGGGTAAATGGTGCCGTCGGCATTCCCTATGTTGATAACAACAGTGGGGGCAGACTCATCCTCGCGCGTGCAGCCTGCCGCAATTATGGCACAGAGCAGCAACGCTATCGCTCCGATATGTCGTAATGTAATCTTTTTCAAAATGTTATATAGTTTCAAATGGTTCAAAAACATTGTTTTTTGCATTTACAAAAATAACGATTTTTTTGCAAAACAAACATTTTTTTGAAAAAGATGGATAAAAATAAAGATTTTTTGTAACTTTGGAAATATCATTTCGGATTTTTTGTTTACCTGTAAACTATAATAAATGAGTAAGTTATATTTCAGATACGGCACCATGGGTTCCACCAAAACGCTGAACCTGCTGACCACGGCCTACAATTTCGAGGAACGCAACATCAATTTCATCTGCCTTAAACCGTCGGTGGACAACCGCGACGGCGCCGACATCATCAAGTCGCGCGTGGGCATCGAGCGGAAGTGCGAGGTGGTGAAACCCGACACCAACGTTTTCGAGCTTATCCGCAACAAAAACTACACCCTTCTCGAGGACAAGTTTGTAGAGATAGAATGGGTGCTGGTGGACGAGGCTCAGTTTTTCACCGAAAAACAGATCGACCAGCTTGCCAAGGCGGTGGACATCCTCGACATAAATATAATGTGCTACGGCTTGCGCACCGACTTCCAGTCGCACCTCTTCCCCGGCTCGCGACGTCTTTTCGAGCTTGCCGACAACATCGAGGAGGTGAAAGCCAGCTGCTCGTGCGGCCGCAAGACCTCCATAAACGCCCGCATCGACGCCGACGGCAACGTGATAACCACCGGCGAGCAGGTGCTGATAGGCGGCAACGACAAATACATTGCCATGTGCCGCAAATGTTGGTACAAACGCATTCAGGAATCGAAGAACCCGAAACTGTTCTAACCCCTTTGTATCAACACCATAACGCAAGAAAAAAAACGGCGGTGAAAATATTTTTTCCGTTTTTTGCGGAAATATGAAAAAAAAAATGTATCTTTGCAAACTCAGAAAAACATTTAAATAACAATAAAAATTCAAACAATATGGCATTTAAAGGAGAAATTGTTATTGATAAGGAACGTTGCAAAGGTTGCGCAGTATGCGTAGGCGCATGCCCCAACCAAGTGATCGAATTATCAAAGAACGTGAACGGCAAAGGCTACAACTACGCCGAGGCCGTAAAAGACGCGTGCATCGGTTGCACAAGCTGTGCAATAGTATGCCCGGATGGTGTAATATCCGTCTACAAAGTTAAGTTATAAACGAAAAGAGGAATACAGAAATGGCAAAGGAATTAAAACTGATGAAGGGCAACGAAGCTATTGCCCAAGCAATGATTGCCAGTGGTACGGACGGTTATTTCGGCTATCCTATCACCCCGCAGTCTGAAGTTATGGAAACCCTTATGGCCGAAAAGCCTTGGGAAACAACAGGAATGGTAGTGCTGCAAGCCGAGAGCGAAGTGGCATCCATCAACATGGTTTACGGCGGCGCCGCAACAGGTAAGAAAGTTGCCACCTCGTCGTCATCGCCGGGAATAAGCCTGATGCAGGAAGGCCTCACCTACCTCGCAGGCGCCGAGATCCCCTGCCTCGTGGTCAACGTGATGCGCGGCGGCCCCGGATTGGGAACCATCCAACCCTCGCAGTCCGACTACTTCCAGTCCACCAAGGGCGGCGGACACGGCGACTACCAGCTGTTCACCCTCGCTCCCGCTTCGGTACAGGAAATGTACGACTTCGTTTTCGAAGCCTGGGACATCGCTTTCAAATACCGCAACCCCGTGCTGATACTCTCCGACGGTGCTATCGGACAGTG